>CALFYQ010000334.1 GCA_937952085.1 uncultured Paracoccaceae bacterium
GCCTCTCACTTCCGCGGCTGCATGTCCTCGGTGAACCGGTCGGTCGGATCGACCATCTCGTCGCCCTTCCGGGCGCCTTTCGGCCGCTTGGGTCGCTGCGGAGGCGGGGCCCGGCGGAGGAGGTTCAGGACGAGGCGGAGGCGCACAGCCTCAGCCGAACATCTCGGCCTGGTTGCCGTCGTCCTCTTCCGGCGCCTCTTCCTCTTCGGACGCGGTCGCCGGCTCGGCCGGGCCGCGATTGTCGAGCAGGCCGGCCTCGCGAAGCTCTTTCACGCCCGGCAGGTCGCGCGGGCTTTCGAGGCCGAACTGGTCGAGAAAGCTTTCGGTGGTGACGAAGGTAACCGGCCGGCCCGGGGTCATCCGCCGCCGGCCGATCCGGACCCAGCCGAGCTCGAACAGAAGATCGATCGTGCCGCGGGAGACGGCGACGCCGCGAATCTCCTCGATCTCGGCGCGGGTCGCCGGCTGGTGATAGGCGATGATGGCGAGCGTCTCAACCGCGGCGCGGGAGAGCTTGCGCTCCTCCGTCTCCTCCCGCCGCATCAGGAAGGCGAGGTCGGAGGCGGTGCGGATCGCCCAGCCCTGGCCGACGCGGCGAAGCTCCACCCCGCGCCCGGCATAGCGGGCGCGGAGCCGCGTCACCGCCTCGGCCGGGTCGGAGCCGTGCGGCATCCGTGCGGCCATCTCGGCGACCGACATCGGCGCCTTCGAGGCGAAGAGGAGCGCCTCGACCATGCGCTCCTGCTCCTCCATGTCGGGCGGGGTGAAGAGCGTTCCGTCCATCTATCCCTCCGCGCGGGCCTTCGGCCGGAGCCGGATCGGGCCGAAGCCCTCGTCCTGCCGGATATCGGCCTCGCCCCGCTTCACGAGCTCCAGCGCCGCGGCGAAATGCGAGGCGACGGCGCTCCGCCGCCGCTCCGGCGTGGTGAGCCACTCGATCGGCAGGAAGGCGGAAAGCTCCGCCCAGTCGGCGAGGTCGCCCAGCATGGCGCCGAGCCGCTTCGCCGCCTCTTCGAGCGCCAGCACCGGGGCGCGGCGGAGGTGCAGCGGCTCATAGCTTTCCTTGGTCTTCACCCGCGCATAGGCGGCGAGAAGGTCGGCGAGCGAGGCGGTCCACTCCACCTTCACCCGCTTTTC
Source organism: uncultured Paracoccaceae bacterium (assembly GCA_937952085.1). GTDB lineage: Bacteria > Pseudomonadota > Alphaproteobacteria > Rhodobacterales > Rhodobacteraceae > Pikeienuella. The sequence continues at coordinate 1,138 of CALFYQ010000334.1, forward strand.
GACCGTCTCGACCTCGCCGCGCGCGTAAACGTCCCGGCCGAGCCGGTCCCGCGCCATGAGGCGCGCCCCGGCGTTCCGCATCGCCTCCAGCCGTTCGAGCCGCCAGGCGAGCCGCGCGGCCAGTTCCTCGGCGCTCGGGCCGCCATCGTCGTTGTGGGGCGGCGGCAGAAGGAGGCGGGATTTGAGGTAGGCGAGCCAGGCCGCCATCACGAGATAGTCGGCGGCCAGCTCGATCCGGCCGCGCCGGGCGGCGGCCACGAAGGCGAGATACTGCTCGGCGAGGGCGAGGATCGAGACGCGGCGAAGATCTACCTTCTGCCGCCGGGCGAGGGTCAGGAGCAGATCGAGCGGGCCCTCGAAGCCCGCCACGTCCACCAGAAGCTCCTCCGTCTCGGCTGGTTTCCGCTCCCGCGGCGCGGCCTCGATGAGTTCGGGGTCGGTCCAGTCCTCGTCACGCATGGCTCGCCCCCGCGGAAAGCGCGCGATAGCGGGCGTCGAGCGCGGCGAGATCGGCCGGCGCGGGCCGGCGGGGCAGGGCGTCCACCGCCTCGGCGCGGGCGCGGGCGGCGCCTTCGAGCCGGCCGCAGGCGGAGACGGCCGCCTCCATCTCTTCCATGTCGCCGTTGCAGTGGAGAACGATGTCGCAGCCCGCCTTGAGCGAGGCCGCGGTCCGTTCGGCGATGGAGCCGGCGAGGGCGCCCATGGAGAGATCGTCGGTCATCAGGAGGCCGCCGAAGCCGATCTCCTCGCGGATTGCGCGGATGCAGGCGGGGGAGGTGGTGGCGGGGTTCGCCGGGTCCAGCGCCTCGACGATCAGGTGCGCGGTCATCCCCATCGGCGCGTCGGCGTGCGCGCGGAACGGCGCGAAGTCGCGCTCGAGCTCGGCGCGGGAGGCGCGGACGACCGGCAGCGCCTCATGCGGGTCCACCGTCGCGCGGCCATAGCCCGGTAGGTGCTTGACGATGGGCAGAACGCCGCCCGCCATCAGCCCGCGCCGCACCGCATGGCCGAGCACGGCCACCGCCTCCGGGTCGGAGCCGAGGGCGCGGTCGCCGATCGCGTCGGTGAGGTCGGGCGCGGCGACATCGAGGAGCGGGGCGCAATTCGCGTCGATCCCGGCCTCGGACAGCTCCGCCGCGATCAGCCGGTAGCGGAGTTCGAGCGCCTCGGCGGCGGCGGCGAGGCTGCGGCCGAAGACTTCGCTCAGCGCCGCCGGCCAGCCCCGCCAGTGCGGCGGGCGGAGCCGGGCGACGCGGCCGCCCTCCTGGTCCACCAGCACCGGCGCGGCGCGGCCGACCGTCTCGCGGAGCGCGGCGGTGAGGCGCTTCAGTTGAGACGGCGTCTCGACGTTGCGCCGGAAGAGGATGAATCCCCACGGCTCCGCCGACCGGAAGAAGGCCCGCTCCGCCCCCGAGAGCTCGGTCCCGGCGCAGCCGAGGATGAGGGGGGCGGGCGCGCTCATCTGGCGCGGGCGACGATGCAGTCCTGCCCGCGCGCGGCGAGGCCGCGGCAGAGCGCGGCTGCCTCGGCGACGGACTCGAAGGGGCCGGAACGGAGCCGCCAGAGCTTCCGCCCGCCGGAACTGACCGGCGTGACGACGCGCCCGCGACCCCCGAGAAGATCGGCGTTCTTGCCGACGATCAGCGCCCATTGCTCGTCGGCGACGGCCTCGCTTTCGAAAGCGCCGAGCTGGATCTGAACCGCGCTGGCGGCGGCGGCGGCCGCGGCCTTCGCCGGGTCCGGCGCGGCCGCGGAGGCGCGTTCCGGCCGCGGCGGGGCGGCGGGCGAATAGCGGGGCGCGCCGAGCGCGGCGTCGTCGCCCACCGGCTCGGCGAGGGCTTCGGCGACGGCGGCCTCGACGGCGCTGGCGAGCGGGTCCACCGCCGGCTCGGTCTCGGGCTCCGCCGCGGGGTTCGCCTCGGCGGTCTCAAGCGGCTCCGGCGCAGGCGGCGCCGCCACCTCGGGCGCGGCGGCCGGCGTTTCGGCGGCGGGGCGGGGCGACGGATCCGGCGTGCGCGCGATCGGCGCGACGTCTTCCTCGGAAAGCGGCTCGGGCGCGGGGGCGAGGGCGGGCGCGGCGGCGCGCTCCGGCGCGGCGCCGGTCACCACTTCGAAGACGGCGCGGTCGCGATGCGGCGCCTCGGAACCGCCGGCCTCTTCGGGGCGAACCTTGGTCGGGCCGAGCTCGGCGCGGATCACCGGGATCTCCGCCGCGTCGCGCACGCCGAGCCGATAGGACCAGATCACCACGCCCGCGAGGATCGCGACGGAGGCCGTCGCGCCGATCGCGGTCGCCGCCGCTCCGAAGCCGATGCGCCGCGTCGGTTTTGCCGACACGTCGCCCGTGAGATACGAATCATCCCGCATGGGGTCGGTCGCCTGTATCTTTTCGCCACCTTATATGGTGGTCGACTGCTGCTCCAACCCCTAAATGCGCCTGCGTTTACCGCATTTCGGTCGCCGGGGTTACGCCGAGGATACCAAGGCCGGCCGAGATCACAACCGAAACGGCCCGCGCCATGGCGAGCCGGGCCGGGGCGCCGGCCGGGTCCTCTTCGCGGAGGAAGCGCAGCTCCTCGTCGTCCCGCGCGCGGGTCCAGAGGGCGTGGAAGGCGGCGGCGATGTCCTGAAGCTGGAAGGCGACGCGATGCGGCTCATGCGCCTCCGCGGCCTGCTCGACCGCCCGCGGCCATTCGGCGAGCCGCCGCGCGAGGCCGATCGCGCCTTCGCGGCGTCCGAACATCCCCGCCGCGACGACGGCCGCGAACGCGAGCGCCGCGACGACGCCGTCCCACCCGACCTCCGTCGTCGGCAGCGCCGCTTCGTGCGCGCGGTGATCGGCGACGCTCGTCCACGGCAGGACGAGGCGCGTCGCGAGAATCCACTGCGCGCGGCATCCGATCCCCGCGCGTTCGAAGATCCCCCGCTCGTGCAACACGACGCCCGCTTCGTTCGGGATGCCCGGCAGGAATCCCGGGACCGCGGCCAGACGCAGCGCCCCGTAGAGGGCCAACGCGACCGCGGCGTAGGGCGCCGCGCGTTTGGCGCGTTTTCCGAACAGCAAAAGCGCGGCGGCCGGAGCGGCGAGCGAGACTTCTTTCGCGAGGGCCCCGAAAAAGAACAACAAGGCGGCGACGAAGATCGTTCGACGCGAAGGAACGGCGTCGGATCTATCCCCGTTCGGCCCCGCGAGGACGGCCAG
>CALFYQ010000335.1 GCA_937952085.1 uncultured Paracoccaceae bacterium
GGCCTCTCGCCCGCCATTTCCATCGAGCAGAAGACCACCTCGCGCAACCCGCGCTCCACCGTCGGCACGGTGACGGAGATTTACGACTATCTCCGCCTCCTCTTCGCCCGCGTGGGCGTGCCGCATTCGCCGGCGACGGGCCTCCCGATCGAGGCGCAACAGGTCTCCGACATGGTCGACCGGGTGATGGCGATGGAGGAGGGGACGCGCGCTTATCTCCTCGCCCCCGTGGTGCGGGACCGGAAGGGCGAATACCGCAAGGAATTCCTCGAATGGCGGAAGCAGGGCTTCCAGCGCGTGAAGGTGGACGGCGCCTTCCACGAGCTTGAGGAGCCGCCGACGCTCGACAAGAAGCTCCGCCACGACATCGACGTGGTGGTGGACCGGATCGTCGTCCGCGAAGGGCTGGAGCAGCGCCTGGCGGATTCGTTCTCGACCGCGCTCGCCCTCGCTGACGGCATCGCCGTGATCGAGACCGCGCAGTCCGAGGGCGACCCGGTCCGCATCGTCTTCTCGGAAAAGTTCGCCTGCCCGGTCTCCGGCTTCACCATCCCGGAGATCGAGCCGCGGCTCTTCTCCTTCAACGCGCCCTTCGGCGCCTGCCCGGATTGCGACGGCCTCGGCGTCGAGCTTTTCTTCGACGAGGCTCTGGTGGTGCCGGACGAGGCGCTGCCGCTCGACAAGGGCGCCATCGCCCCCTGGTCGAAAACCCAGAGCCCCTGGTTCAAGCAGACGCTGGACGCCATCGCCAAGGCCTATGGCTTCAAGGCGAACGCCCGCTGGCGGGACCTTCCGGCGGAGGCGAAGGAAGTCCTGCTCCGCGGCTCCGGTGAGCGGAAGATCCGCTTCCGCTATGACGATGGCGGCCGGATCTACGAGGTCGAGCGGCCGTTCGAGGGGGTGATCCCCAATCTCGAACGTCGCTACCGCGAGACCGACAGCCAGATGATGCGGGAGACCTTCGAGGCCTTCCAGAACAACCGCCCCTGCCATGCCTGCGGCGGCCACCGGCTGAAGCCGCAGGCGCTCGCCGTGAAGATCGCCGGCCTCCAGATCGGCCAGGTGACGGAAAAGTCGATCCGCGACGCGGCGGACTGGATGGCGACGGTCGAGCCCACGCTCACCGAGCAGCGCAAGACCATCGCCGGCCCGATCCTGAAGGAGATCCGCGAGCGGCTCGGCTTCCTCGTGAACGTCGGGCTCGACTACCTGACCCTCGCGCGCGGCTCCGGCACGCTCTCGGGCGGCGAGAGCCAGCGCATACGCCTCGCCAGCCAGATCGGCTCCGGCCTCACCGGCGTCCTCTACGTGCTGGACGAGCCCTCGATCGGCCTCCATCAGCGCGACAACGACCGCCTGCTCACCACGCTCCGCAACCTGCGGGACCAGGGCAACACCGTGATCGTGGTCGAGCACGACGAGGAGGCGATCCGCACCGCCGACTACGTGCTCGACATCGGCCCGGGCGCCGGCGTCCATGGCGGGCAGGTGATCGCGCGCGGCGCGCCGGAGGACATCATGGCCTCCGAGGCCTCCATCACCGGCGCCTATCTCACCGGCCGCCGCGAAGTCCCGATCCCCGGCCATCGCCGCAAGGGCAATGGCAGGAAGCTCACCGTCGAGGGCGCGACGGGCAACAACCTGCGGGACGTGACGGTGGAGTTCCCGCTCGGTGTATTCACCTGCGTCACCGGGGTCTCGGGCGGCGGCAAGTCGACCCTCACGATCGAGACGCTGTTCAAGACCGCGGCGCAGCGCCTCAACGGCGCGCGCTCGAACCCGGCGCCCTCCCGCTCGATCCGCGGCCTCGAACATCTCGACAAGGTCATCGACATCGACCAGTCGCCGATCGGGCGCACGCCGCGCTCGAACCCGGCGACCTATACCGGCGCCTTCACCCCGATCCGCGACTGGTTCGCGGGCCTGCCCGAGGCGAAGGCCCGCGGCTATCAGCCCGGCCGCTTCTCCTTCAACGTGAAGGGCGGCCGCTGCGAGGCCTGCCAGGGCGACGGCGTCATCAAGATCGAGATGCACTTCCTCCCCGACGTCTATGTCGAGTGCGAGACCTGCAAGGGCGCCCGCTACAACCGGGAGACGCTGGAAGTCACCTACAAGGGCAAGTCGATCTCGGACGTTCTCGAGATGACGGTCGAGGACGGGGTGACCTTCTTCGAGGCGATCCCCTCGATCCGCGAGAAGCTGGAGACGCTGGAGCGCGTCGGCCTCGGCTACATCAAGATCGGCCAGCAGGCGACGACGCTTTCGGGCGGCGAGGCGCAGCGGGTGAAGCTCTCGAAGGAACTGGCGCGGAAGGCGACCGGCCGCACCCTCTACATCCTCGACGAGCCGACGACGGGCCTTCATTTCGAGGATGTGCGGAAGCTTCTTGAAGTGCTGCATGAACTCGTCGAGGCCGGCAACACCGTGGTGGTGATCGAGCACAACCTCGACGTCATCAAGACCGCCGACTGGATCGTCGACATGGGCCCCGAAGGCGGCGACGGCGGCGGCATGGTCGTCGCTGTCGGCACGCCGGAAGAGGTCGCGGCGGTGGAGGCGAGCCATACCGGCCGCTATCTCCGCCCGCTCCTGAAACGGGGCAGGGTGGCGGCGGAATAGGCCCGATCCGCCGGGGAAAACTGGTTCCGGGGGCAAAGTCCCCATGCTACGCTCATTGCGCGAACCCTCGGGAGGACTCGCCATGAACGTGAAAAAGATCATCGGCGAAAAGCCGATACAGACCGTCGAGACGATCTCCCCTCAGGAGACTCTGGCCGCCGCCGCGCAGATTCTCGCCCAGCGGAAGATCGGCGCCCTCATCGTCTCGGACGGGCGTGACGGCGTCGCCGGCATCCTGTCGGAGCGGGACATCGTCCGGCGCCTCGCCGCCGAGGGGGCCGCCTGCCTCACCGCCGCGGTCGCGTCGGCGATGACCAAGAACGTCGTCGTCTGCACCCCGTCGGACAGCTCCAACTCGGTGATGGAGCGGATGACGGCGGGCAGGTTCCGGCACATGCCGGTGCTGGAGGACGGGCGCCTCGTCGGCGTCATCTCGATCGGCGACGTGGTGAAGGCCCGGATGGCCGAAATCGAGCTCGAGAACCGGGCGATGGAAGACATGATCAAGGGGATTTGACGGCCCTTCCGAGCGGCGCCGCCATTCCTTCGCCCCGAACCTTCCTCTAGGTTCGGGGCCATGCAGATCGTCCACATCACCGCGATCCTGGCCGGCCTCTTCGTCGTGATCGCCGTGGCGGAGCCGCTCGCCTCGCGGTTGCGGCTGCCGTTCAGCGTGATCCTCGCGCTTCTGGGCTCTGCGATCGGCGCCGGCGCCGCCTGGTTCCTCGCCACGCCGCTGACGGACGCGCTGAACCCGGTCGCGCAGGCCATTCTCGGCCTGCCGATCAAGGCGAACGTCTTCCTCTATCTCTTCCTGCCGACGCTGCTCTTCCAGGCGACGCTGGACCTCAACATCCGACGAATGATCGACGACTGGGCGCCGATCCTCCTGATGGCGGTGGTCGCGGTGATCGTCGCCACGCTCTTCGTCGGCTGGGCGCTCTACTGGACCAGCGGGCTCACCCTCGCGGCCTGCCTCCTGATCGGCTCCATCGTCTCGACGACGGACCCTTCGGCGGTGGTCTCGATCTTCCGCTCCATCGCGGCGCCGCGCCGGCTCTCCCGCATCATCGAGGGCGAGAGCCTCTTGAACGACGCCGCGGCGGTCGCGCTCTTCGGCCTCTTCTTCGCCTTCGTCGTCGCCGGCCTGCCGGACCCGGACTTCGCCCGCGCGCTGGACCGCCTGCCCAGCCTCATCCTCGGCGGCGCCGCGGTCGGCTGGGTGATCGCGGCGGTGGCGCTCCGGCTGATGCAGGCGATCGGCGGGCATTTCACCGCCATCGCCACGGTTTCGGTGGCGCTGCCCTATCTCGCCTATCTGGCGGCGGAGCAGCTCGCCGGCGCCTCCGGCGTCGTCGCGGTGGTGACCTCGGGGCTCGTTCTCAACCTCGGCGGGCCGGCGCGGCTCGGGCCGGCCTCATGGGCGAGCCTCCGCGGCTCCTGGAACCTTCTCGCGCACTGGGCCGGGGCGCTCATCTTCATCCTCGCCGCGCTCCTCATCCCGCGGCTCCTGAAGGACGTCTCGTTCTTCGATCTCGGTCTCATCCTCGTCGTCGTGGCGGCGGCCTTCGCAGCGCGGATCGTCGTCCTCTTCGGCATGATGCCGCTCCTCGAAGTGGCGCGGCTCTCGCCGCCGGTGAGCACGCCCTACCGGCTGGCGATCCTCTGGGGCGGGCTTCGCGGCGCCGTCACGCTGGCGCTGGCCCTCGCGGTGACCGAGAGCGTCGCCGCCCCGCCCGAGGTGCGGCGGCTCGTCGGCGCCCTCGCCACCGGCTTCGCGCTCTTCACCCTCGTCGTGCAGGGCGGCACGCTCCGCTGGGTGATCCGCCGGCTCGGGCTGGACCGGCTGACGCCGCTGGACAGGGCGCTGGCCGATCAGGTCGTCGCCGTCGCGCTCCAGTCCGTGCGCGAGGAGGTGGCCGAGACGACGGAGAATTACGGCCTCGCCAGAGAGACCGTGCGCGACGAGGCCAAGCGTTTCGCCGAGCGGCTCGATTCGGCCGTGGATGCGGCCGAGGAAGGGGCCGAGATCCTCGACCGGGACCGGGTCACGCTCGGCCTTCTCGCCATTTCCGGCGCGGAGCGCGACTTGATTCTGGAGCGGTTCCGCGAACGGGCGATCTCCTCCCGCCTCGCCGACCGGATCGTCGCCGACGCCGACCGGGTGATCGAGCAGACGCGCACCGCCGGCCGCTTCGGCTATCGCCGCGCCGCGCGACGGGTGCTCGAATACGGGCGCCTCTTCCGGCTGACGGCGTTCCTGCACAACCGCCTCCGCATCTCCTACCCGCTCGCCATCGCGCTCGCCGACCGGTTCGAGATGCTGTTGGCGCAGCGCCTCGTGCTCCGCGATCTCGACGGCTTCGTGGACCGGCGCATCCGGCGCATTCACGGGCGTCGCGTCGGAGACATCCTGAAGGAATTGCTGGAAAGCCGGGTGGAGGAGACGGAACGCGCGCTCGAAGGCCTCCGTCTGCAATTCCCCGGCTACGCCGAGGAACTCGAGCGCCGCTTCATCCGCCGCACGGCGCTGCGGCTCGAGGAGCGCGAATACGACCAGCTTCGCGAAGACGGATTGATCGGTGCAGAGCTCCACGCCTCGCTGCTTTCCGATCTCAACGACCGCCGCGCCGCGCTCGAGCGGCGGCCGAAGCTCGATCTGGCGGCCAAGCCGGCGGATCTTCTCCGCCATTTCCCGCTCTTCGGCGACCTCTCGGACCGATCGCTGAAGCGGCTCAACCGCGCCCTCAAGACGCGATTCGTCCAGCCGGGCGAGACGATCCTGAAAAAGAACGAACCGCCTCGGACCGTGTACTTCATCGCCTCCGGCGCGGTGGAGGTGGAGACGGCCGGGCAGATTCACCGCCTCGGTCGCGGCGAGATGTTCGGGCAGATCGCCGTTCTCTCGAAGCGCGCGCGCCGCACCGAGGCCAAGGCGATCACCCACACCATGCTGCGCGGGCTCGACGACAGGAGTTTCCGCCGCCTCCTGGAGCGAAGCCCCGCCGTGCGCGAGGCGGTGCGCGCCGCCGCAGCCAAGCGGGGCCTGACGCTCGACGTGATCGAGGAATATTTCGCCAAGGCGCCGAACGCGCCCAAGACGGCGGAGCGGGCCGCCGCCGCCCCCCCCGCCGCCGACCCCTCCGGGCCCGCGCCGGAGCCGAGGGCGACCGACGAGGGACCGGCGCCGGGCGCGGCCGAGGCCCGGCCGCCCGGGACGCCGCGACCGCATCAGCCGACGGGCGCCCCTTGACCCGTCGGCGCGGATATTGTGGCTTGCGGCGCGACCGAAGGCCCCGGGGAGGGACGACATGCGGATCGGCTTCTATCCGGGCACCTTCGACCCGGTGACCCGCGGGCACGGCGACATCATCCGCCGCGCGCTCCGTCTGGTGGATCGGCTCGTCATCGGCGTCGCCATCAACCGCGACAAGGGCCCGCTCTTCACGCTGGAGGAGCGCGTTGAGCTTCTGCGCGCCGATATCGGCACGATCTGCGGCGAGGACGCCGCCCGCGTCGATGTCGAGCCCTTCGAAGATCTTCTGATGCACAGGGCGCAGCAGGTCGGCGCCTCGATCATCATCCGCGGCCTGCGGGCCGTGGCCGATTTCGAATACGAGTACCAGATGGTCGGCATGAACCGGGCGCTCAACGACGAGATCGAGACCGTCTTCCTGATGGCCGAGGCGGAGCATCAGGCCATCGCCTCTCGCCTCGTGAAGGAGATCGCCCGGCTCGGCGGCGATGTCGGGCGATTCGTCACGCCGCGCGTGAACGCGGCGCTCATCGACAAGTACGGGCGTTGACCCGGCGTCCGCCCGCGCATAGGTCGGCGGCGTCACAAACGGGAGACTTCGGGATGAAGATCCGGCTGCGGTTCCTCACGGCGCTTCTCGCCGCGTTCCTGTCGCTCGTCAGCATGGAGGCGAAGGCCGTGGAGCCCGAGAACACGCTCATCATCAAGCTCAACACCGGCGAAGTCGTGATCGAGCTCTTGCCCGAAGTGGCGCCGAAGCACGTCGAGCGGGTGAAGGCGCTAGCGAAGGAAGGCGCCTATGACGGCGTGGCCTTCCATCGCGTCATCGACGGCTTCATGGCCCAGACCGGCGACGTCGAGTTCGGCAAGGGGACCAACACCGCCCGCATGGGCACCGGCGGCTCCAGCTATCCGAACCTGCCGGCCGAATTCTCCAAGCTGCCGTTCGAGCGCGGCGTGGTCGGCATGGCGCGTGCGCAGAACCCGAACAGCGCCAACTCGCAGTTCTTCATCATGTTCGAGAACGGCGACTTCCTGAACGGCCAGTACACCGTCTTCGGCCGGGTGATCTCCGGCATGGAGCACGTGGACAACATCAAGAAGGGCTCCCGCGCCGCCAACGGCTCGGTCGAGGACCCGGACCGGATGATCTCCGTCCGCGTCGGCGGCTGACGCCGACCGCGATGCGGGGGCGCGCCCGGCGCCCCCTTTCGCGGCGCTTCGCCGATGAAGACCGATGATTTCGACTTCGAGCTGCCGGAGGCGTTGATCGCGCTTCGCCCGGCGCGGCCGCGCCGCGCCGCGCGGCTTCTCGTCGCCGACCCGCGCCATGAGGAGATCGGCGTCTTCTCCGACCTGCCGGACCATCTCCGCCCCGGCGATCTCCTCGTCGTCAACGACACCAAGGTGATCTCCGCCCGCCTCACGGGCCGCCGGCTCAGAGATGGCGGCGAGGTGGCGGTGGAGGCGACGCTGCTGAAGCGGCTGACCCCATCCCGCTGGTCGGCGCTGGCGAAGCCCGGCCGCCGCCTCCGCGAAGGCGACACGCTCGACTTTGCCGGCCTCGCGGGCCGGGTCTTCGCCAAGGCCGATGGCGGCCTCATCGAGATCGAATTCGCCGCCGAGGGCGCCGCGCTCGACGCCGAGATCGCCCGCGCCGGGCGGCCGCCGCTCCCGCCCTACATCGCCCAGCGCCGCGCGCCGGACGAGGCGGACGTCGCCGACTACCAGACCATGTTCGCGGCCAATCCCGGCTCCGTCGCCGCGCCCACCGCCTCGCTCCATTTCGAGCCGGAAGTGACCGAGGCGCTGGCGGCGCGCGGCGTCCGCACCGCCCGGCTCACGCTCCATGTCGGCGCCGGCACGTTCCTGCCGGTGAAGACGGAAACCCTGGCGGACCACCGGATGCACGCCGAATGGGGCGAGCTCGACGAGGCCGCCGCCGCCGCCGTCGCCGAGACCCGCGCGCGGGGTGGCCGCGTCGTCGCCGCCGGCACCACGTCGCTCCGCCTCCTCGAGACCGCCGCGCGGGAGACGGGCGAGGTCCGCCCCTTCCGCGGCGAGACCGACATCTTCATCACCCCCGGCTTCGAGTTCCGCGCCGCCGACGGGCTCGTCACCAACTTCCACCTGCCGCGCTCGACCCTCTTCATGCTGGTCTGCGCGTTTCTCGGAACCGACCGGATGAAGGCGCTCTACGCCCGCGCCGTGGCCGAGCGGATGCGCTTCTACTCCTATGGCGACGCGTCGCTTCTCTGGCGGCGGGCGCCGGAAGCCGGCCCGCGCCCCGCGCCGCTTTCGCGCTAGACTTCCGCACGAGACGTTGGAGCCGCCCCGATGATCGCCGTCCTTCGCAGTTCATGGGCGCTGCTGCTCGGCATGTTCCTGCTGATGGTCGGCAACGGCCTCCAGGGCTCGCTGCTCGGCGTCCGCGGCGCCATCGAGGGGTTCGAGCCGGGCACGCTTTCCTGGGTGATCTCGGGCTATTTCGTGGGCTTTCTCGGCGGCTCGCTGCTGGCGCCGCGGCTGATCTCCCGCGTCGGGCATGTGCGGGTTTTCGCGGCGATGGGCTCGCTCGTCTCGGCCGCCTTCATCCTCTACGCCGCGATCCCCGATGTCTGGGCCTGGGCGCTCCTCCGGCTCGTCGTCGGCTTCGCCTTTTCGGCCATCTACATCGTCGCTGAAAGCTGGATGAACGACGCCGCCGACAATTCCACCCGCGGCAAGGCGCTCTCGCTCTACATGGTGGTGCAGATGCTCGGCATCATCGCCGCGCAGGCGCTGCTCGGGGCGGCGGACCCGGCGGGCTACGAGCTTTTCGTGCTGATTTCGGTCCTCGTCTCCATCGCCTTCATGCCGATTCTCCTCTCGGTCAGCCCCGCGCCCGCGCTCAGGCAGACCAGTCGGATGACGCTCCGCCGCCTCTTCCGCACCTCGCCGCTCGGCTTCGTCGGCGCGTTCCTCGTCGGCGCGGTCTATTCGGTGATGTTCGGCATGGCGGCGGTCTACGGCACCGAGCGGGACCTGTCGGTGCCCGAGATCGCCACCTTCGTCTCGGCGATCTATCTCGGCGGCCTTGCGCTCCAGTGGCCGGCCGGCTGGATCTCCGACCGGGTGGACCGGCGGAAGCTCATCATCGTCATCGCGGTGATCTGCGCCGCCTCCTGCATCCTCGGCGCCGTCTTCGGGGGGGAGCTCTGGGCGCTTCTCGCCGCCGCCTTCCTGATCGGCGGCACGGTCAACCCGCTCTATGCGCTGATGATCGCCCACACCAACGACTTCCTCGGCCAGGACGACATGCCGGCCGCCGCGGCGGGGCTCATGTTCATCGGCGGGGTCGGGGCGATCGGCGGGCCGCTCATCGTCGGCGCGTTGATGGGGCCGGTCGGGCCTTCGGCCTTCTTCCTCTACATCCTCGTATGCATGGCCGCGATCATCGCCTATGGCCTCTTCCGGATGACGCGCCGGCCCGCCAAGCCGGCGCAGGAGACCGGCCCCTACGCCGCGGTCGCGCCCAATCTCGGGCCGCTCGCGGTCGGGGCGGTGGAGGCGGCGGCGGGCGAACCTGCCGAAGGCGGGGCCCGCCCGCGCGATCAGGAAATGTGACGCCTCGAAATAATCTTCGACAGCTTTCACTCGAATACTTGACGTTTCGGTGACGAATCCCGGCCTATGGTTGTCGAGGCGATGAGTCTCTCGGCCGCGGAACACCGGGGCCGGACGGGGCGAAAGCCGCGGCCCTGCGCCGCACAACGAGGCCCGGAACCGCCCCTGGAGGAGCGGCCCGCCGGAACCCGCTTCTCGCGCCGTTTCGAGAGTCGAATGGGCAGCGCGCCCTTTAGGGCGCAGAGCGATGGAGCGAACGATGCCTGTGGCTTCGGCTGAGGCCGTGCTGGCGTTCTGGCTCGACGAGATCGGGCCGGAAGGATGGTATGACGGCGGCGATGCGGTGGACCGCGCCGTCATCGAGCGGTTCGGCGAGACCTGGGAGGCCGCGGCCTCCGGCGCGCTGGACGAATGGATACTGCACCCCGATACGGCGCTGGCGCTCCTGGTGGCGCTGGACCAGTTCCCGCGGAACATGTTCCGCGGCGGACAAGCCGCCTTCGCCTC
>CALFYQ010000336.1 GCA_937952085.1 uncultured Paracoccaceae bacterium
GTGATCTCCCCGGCCGCCCCGGTGAAGTCCCGCCCCATCCATCCCTTCCCGGCCCGTGCGACCAGCCCGGGCCGCGCCCGCCCCTTCCCGCGGGCGGGCGCCCCCCGGCCGTCACGAGCGGATTTGCGGGAGGTCGGGGCGACGTCATAACGCGCCCAATTCGGCCGGAACGGGCGCTCACCCAGGGGCGGTCGCGTCCCTCCTTGCGCCGCTCGATCGGGCAGGTGGACGTTTGAGGACCCAAGGCCCCATCGAGCCCGCGCCAACCCGCCATCCTTTCATCGCGGCGATGGACCTCGGCCCGACGCTTCGCTAGGAAGCCGCCGGTGCGAGGGAGGCTGGAATGGCGGGACATGGCGCGACGCGGCCGATGACGGCTGGGCGGAGCGGGCCGCTCCGCGGGACCGCCGAAATTCCGGGCGACAAGTCGGTCTCCCACCGGGCGCTGATCCTCGGCGCGCTCTCCGTCGGCGAGACGCGGATCGAAAGCCTCCTCGAAGGGCAGGACGTGCTCGACACCGCGAAGGCGATGCGGGCCTTCGGCGCCGAAGTGGAGCGGACAGGGCCGGGCGCCTGGCGTGTCCACGGCGTCGGCGTCGGCGGCTTCGCCGAACCCGCCGACCTGATCGACTGCGGCAATTCCGGCACCGGCGTGCGGCTCATCATGGGCTCGATGGCGACGACGCCGATCGCCGCCACCTTCACCGGCGACGCCTCGCTCCGCTCCCGCCCGATGGGCCGGGTGACGGACCCGCTCGCGCTCTTTGGCGCGAAATCCTATGGCCGCGCCGGCGGCCGCCTGCCGCTCACCCTGATCGGCGCCGCCGCGCCCGGCCCGGTCGAATACCGCACCCCGGTCGCCTCGGCGCAGGTCAAATCCGCCGTCCTTCTCGCGGCGCTCAACGCGCCCGGGACCTCCACCGTGATCGAGGCGGAGCCGACGCGGGACCATACCGAGCGGATGCTGCGCGGCTTCGGCGCGACGATCGAGACGGAGACGACGGCCGCGGGGAACGTGATCCGCCTCGCCGGCCAGCCGGAACTGCGCGGCCAGTCGGTCGCCGTGCCGCGGGATCCGTCCTCGGCCGCCTTCCCGCTCGCGGCCGCGCTGATCGTCGAGGGCTCGGAGGTGATCCTCCCCGGCGTCATGACCAACCCGACGCGCACCGGCCTTCTCCTCACGCTTCAGGAGATGGGCGCCGACCTCGCGTTGCTCGACCCGCGCGAGGAGGGCGGCGAGGGCGTCGCCGATCTCCGCGCCCGCTTCTCCGCCCGCCTCCAAGGCGTCGAGACGCCGCCCGAACGCGCGGCGAGCATGATCGACGAGTTTCCGATCCTCGCCGTCGTCGCCGCCTGCGCCGAGGGAAAGACGGTGATGCGCGGGGTGAAGGAACTTCGGGTGAAGGAATCGGACCGGATCGACGCCATGGCCCGCGGGCTGGAGGCGATGGGGGTCAGGGTCGAGGAGACCGAGGACAGCCTCACCGTGTACGGCATGGGGCAGGGCGGCGTTCCCGGCGGCGGGACCGCGGCGGCGCGGCTCGATCACCGCATCGCCATGTCCTTCCTCGTCCTCGGCCTCGCCGCGAAGGCGCCGGTGAAGGTGGACGACGCCGGCCCGATCGACACCAGCTTCCCCGCCTTCGCGCCGCTGATGACCGCGCTCGGCGCGGCGCTCGAAGGGTGAGGTTCACCGTCGCCATCGACGGGCCCGCGGCCTCCGGCAAGGGCACGATCTCGCGCGCGCTGGCGCGGCGCTTCGGCTTCGGGCATCTCGACACCGGCCTTCTCTACCGGGCGACCGGGGTGCGTGCGGCCGAGGCGGGGATCGACCCCGCCGCGGCCGCGTCCTCGCTCCGCGAGGCGGACCTCGCCCGCGCCGATCTTCGGAGCGGCGCGGCCGGCGAGGCGGCCTCCCGCGTCGCTGCGATTCCCGAGGTGCGGGCCGCTCTCCTCGAATTCCAGCGCCGCTTCGCCCGGCGCGAGGGCGGCGCCGTGCTCGACGGGCGCGACATCGGCACGGTGATCTGCCCGGGCGCCGAGGTGAAGCTCTTCGTCGTCGCCGCGCCGGCCGAGCGCGCCCGCCGCCGCCATGCCGAGCTTTCCGCCGCCGGGGACCCCCGCACGCTGGAGGAGGTGGCCGAAGACCTCCGCATCCGCGACGCGCGCGACGCGGCGCGGGACTCCGCCCCCCTGAAGCCGGCCGAAGACGCGCGCTTGCTGGATACGACCGAGATGTCTATAGAAGCCGCCGTCGCCGCGGCGGCGCGCTGGATCGAGGAGAGGATGCCGGGGGCCTGAACGGGCTAGCTCGGCGTTTCCGCATTTTCCGTCCGCCGCCCGAGACCCTGCAACGAAGACCGCCGGAGACAACCGGCCGGCCTGTGAAACATGACCGGAGAAACTCACACATGGCGAAAGCCACCTTGGAAGAATTCGAAGCTCTCCTGAAGGAGAGCTATGAGCTCGAGACGCCCGAGGAGGGCTCCGTCGTTCGCGGCACCGTGCTGGCGATCGAAGCGGGCCAGGCGATCATCGACATCGGCTACAAGATGGAAGGCCGGGTCGATCTCAAGGAATTCGCGAAGCCGGGCCAGGAGGCGGAGGTCGCCATCGGCGACACCGTCGAGGTCTATCTCGACCGGGTCGAGAACGCGAAGGGCGAGGCCGTCCTCTCCCGCGACAAGGCCCGCCGCGAGGAGGCCTGGGACCGGCTCGAGAAGGCGAACGAGAAGGGCGACCGGGTCGAGGGCGCGATCTTCGGGCGCGTCAAGGGCGGCTTCACCGTCGATCTCGGCGGCGCGGTGGCGTTCCTTCCGGGCTCCCAGGTCGATGTCCGGCCGGTGCGCGACGTCGGCCCGCTGATGGGCCAGCCGCAGCCGTTCCAGATCCTCAAGATGGACCGCCGCCGCGGCAACATCGTCGTCTCCCGCCGGGCCGTGCTCGAGGAGAGCCGCGCCGAGCAGCGCGCCGAGATCGTCGGCAAGCTGAAGGAAGGCGACATCATCGAGGGCGTCGTGAAGAACGTGACCGATTACGGCGCGTTCGTCGACCTCGGCGGCGTCGACGGTCTCCTCCATGTCACCGACATGGCGTGGCGCCGGGTCAACCACCCGTCCGAGATCGTCAACATCGGCGAGACGGTCAAGGTTCAGGTCGTCAAGGTCAACAACGAGACCCAGCGCATCAGCCTTGGCATGAAGCAGCTGATGTCCGATCCGTGGGACAGCGTCGAGACGAAGTACCCGGTCGGCTCGAAGTGGACCGGCCGCGTCACCAACATCACCGACTACGGTGCCTTCGTGGAGCTGGAAGCCGGGGTCGAGGGGCTCGTCCACGTCTCCGAGATGTCCTGGACCAAGAAGAACGTCCATCCGGGCAAGATCGTCTCCACCTC
>CALFYQ010000337.1 GCA_937952085.1 uncultured Paracoccaceae bacterium
CGTCCTCGCTCGCGCTCAACACCACCGAGATCTCCTACAAGGTGGAGAACCGGCTCGGCGGCCAGATGTCGAGCGTGGTGGATTTCTTCGCCGCCGGCGCCAGAGAACTGGGCGCGCCCAGCTTCACCCCGAACGCGACGCGGATGGAGTACAAGCTCGTCGAGCTTCTGAGCGAATCCCGCCCGCGGCTTCAGAAGGAGTGCCAGGAGGCGGTGCGCGGCGCGCTTTCGCGCGGCTCGCTGATCCTTGTCGTCGATACGGTGTTTTTCGGCGCCGACCCGGAATCGCCGATCGACCGCGCGCTCTTCGTCAGCTTCCGGCCGAAGCCGCTGACCTTCGACAACTGCCTCCCCGAGGCGCTGACCCGCGGCGAATGCACCCAGCCGAAGGCAATCACTTTCGACCCGCCGACGCCCTGGGACTCGCGCCTCCGCGTCTTCCTCGGCGTGGTGGAGATCGTCTGAAGATGAGGGTCGCGCCCGCCCCGGCGGGCGCGGCTCAGATCGAGAAGCTCGTGCCGCAGCCGCAGGAGCTTGTCGCGTTCGGGTTCTCGATGGCGAAGCGCGAGCCCACGATCTCCCGCTTGTAGTCGATCTTCGAGCCGGAAAGGAACGGCAGCGACACCGGGTCGATCAGCACCTTGGCCTCGCCCGCCTCCACCACCATGTCGTCATCCGCCGGCGCGTCCTCCAGCGTGAACTGGTAGGAGAAGCCGGAGCAGCCGCCGCCGAGCACAGCGACGCGAAGGTGCTTCTTCGCCCCCTCCGCCTTCGCGATGTCGGCGAGGCGGCGCGCGACGCTTTCCGTCGCAGTGATCGGGAGCTGGAGATCCATGGCGCTTTTCCGGGCCGGGTTTCGCGTGTAACGCCAAGATATGGGCCGAACCCGTCAGGAACAAGTGAAGCGCCGCCGGGCGCCCGGAAGCGCGCGATGAACCGCCCGCCCCTCGCCCCTTTCGCCACCGACTGGAGCCGGAGCCGCGGCCGCCGCGTCGCCGAACCCGGCAGCGCCCACCGCACCCCGTTCCAGCGCGACCGGGACCGGATCATCCATTCCGCCGCCTTCCGCCGGCTGAAGCACAAGACCCAGGTTTTCGTCGAGCATGAGGGGGACCATTACCGCACCCGCCTCACCCATTCGCTCGAGGTCGCGCAGATCGCCCGCACCGTGGCACGCACCCTCGGCGCCGACGAGGATCTCGCCGAGGCCGTCGCCCTGGCCCACGATCTCGGCCACACCCCGTTCGGCCATACCGGGGAGGACGCGCTGGCCGAGGTCATGGCCCCTTATGGCGGGTTCGACCACAACGCCCAGGCGCTACGCATCGTCACAGCGCTCGAGCACCGATACGCCGCCTTCGACGGGCTGAACCTCTCCTGGGAGACGCTGGAAGGCATCGCCAAGCACAACGGCCCGCTCCTCTCCGGCCCCGAGGCCCCGACGCTTGGTCTCCCGCCCGCCCTCGCCGAGGCCGACGCCGCGCTCGGGCTCGAACTCTGGACCCATGCCGGGCTCGAGGCGCAGATCGCCGCGCTCTCCGACGACATCGCCTACAACGTTCACGATCTCGACGACGGGCTCCGCGCCGGGCTCTTCTCGCTCGACGATCTCGCGGCCCTGCCGCTCGTCGGCCCCGCCATCGCCGAGGTGGAGGCAAACTGGCCCGGCCTCGAGGCGCCGCGCGTCTCCGGCGAGGCGTTCCGCCGGGTTTTCGGCGTCCTCGTCGAGGACATGCTGGAGGAGACGCGGGGCCGCCTCGCCGCCGCCCGCCCGGCCAGCGCCGCCGCGCTCCGCGCGCTCGGCAAGCCGGTCGCCGCCTTCTCCCCCGGCCTCGTCGCCGAACTGGCCGAGGTCCGCCGCTTCCTCTTCGCGCGGATGTATCGTCACCCCACCGTGCTCCGGATGCGGCGGAAGGCGGCCCGCGTCGTCGTCGAGCTTTTCGGCACGCTCCACGGGGAGCCGGCGCTTCTCCCCGACGAATGGCGCCGCGCGGCGCTCGGCGCGGCCGATGACACCGGCCGCGCCCGCGTCGTCGCCGACTACATCGCCGGGATGACCGACCGCTACGCGCTCGAGGAGCACCTGAAGCTGACCGACCCCCACGCCCGCGCCTGAGCCGGCCGCGTGAGGAAGATCGCTTGCGCCCGCGCCGGCGCGCCGCCATCGTCCGCCGCGCGGAGGCGATGCATGGCGATTTGGGCGCGCGGGATCATGGGGATGCGCGGCGCCGTCGCCGCGGCGCTCCTCGTCGCCGGCTGCGCGCCGATCGAGCCGGAGCCGGGCGCGCCCGACATCTCCCGCCTGCAAAAGCCGCTTTCGGGCGAATACCTGCAACTCGTCTCGGTGGGCCCCCGCCTCGTCGAGATCGACGCGGCGGGGCGCCGGGTGAAGGCCGCCGCGACGGGACGCTGCATCCCGCTCGATTCGATCCGCACCAGCCGCGCCTCGGTCTTCCTCATCCTCGCCGAATGTCCGGGCGCGGCGCCGGAGGAGGATGCCGGGCTCCTCTCGGTCTCGGTCTCGCCGGTCGGCCTGCCGATGTCCGGCCCGGCGCTGGTGCGGTTCCTCCGCTCGCCGGAGGGCCTCGCCGCGCTCGGGCATGGCGAGGGCGCCGCGAAGCTCGTCCTCGCCGCCGACGCGCCCGAGGCGACCTACGCCGTGGTGGAGGACCGCGGCCCGCACGGGCCGTCCTTCGCCGGCCCGCTGATCGCCCGCGCCTTCACCGAGATCAACGGCCGCATGGTGGTGGCGACGCTGCTGAGCCTCCGCGATTCGCAGGACGATCCGGAGCGTCTCCGCGCCCGCCTGGCCGACCTCGTCGCGCGGCTGCGCGCCGAGAACGCATAAGGGCCTTCAACAATCTTCGTTTGCGCCGGTCGAGCATCACGCTGAGGGCCGAGACCGCCCCTAGATGGGCGCCCGATACGGCCGGGATAGGCCCTTTATGGCGTCGCCCCGACCTCCAGACGATCCGCTCCTGAAGACCGGGGGGCGCCCGCCCGCGGGGAGGTGCGGGCGTCACCCGGGCCCTGGAGAGGTGAGCAGCGGCGCGCCTGATCTCCTACCCTTTCGAGGCGAACCGCCGCGGCCATCGCGCTACCCGCCGAAAGGCGGCCGCGCCGCTCAGATGTCGAGATCGGCCCAGACCGGCGTGTGGTCCGAGGGTTTCTCCCCGTCCCGCGGCCCGCGGTCGACGCCGGAGGCGGTCAGCCGGTCCGCCGCGGCGGGCGTCAGCAGGAGATGGTCGATCCGGATGCCGTCGTCCCGCCGCCAGGCCCCGGCCTGATAATCCCAGAACGTGTAGATCCCCGGTCGCTCGTCGAAGGCGCGAATCGCGTCCGTCAGGCCGAGCGCCATCAGCCGGCGGAACGCGGCCCGGCTTTCCGGCCGGGCCAGCGCATCCTCCCGCCAGGCTTCGGGGCGCTTCGCGTCCTCGTCCTGCGGGATGATGTTGTAGTCGCCGCCGAGCACAGCCGGCTCCTCGCTGGCGATCAGCTCCGCCGCCCGCGCCCGGAGCCGCTCCATCCAGCCGAGCTTGTAGTCGAATTTCGGCCCCGGCGCCGGGTTGCCGTTCGGAAGGTAGAGGCAACAGACCCGGAGCGCCCCCGCATCGCCCGAAACTGTCGCCTCGATCCAGCGCGCCTGCTCGTCCTCCGGGTCCCCCGGCAGGCCGCGCGCCACGTCCTCGATCGGCCGCTTCGAGAGGATGGCGACGCCGTTGAAGCCCTTCTGGCCATGCGTCTCGACATTGTAGCCGAGCGCCTCCACCGGGTCCCGCGGGAAGCCCTCGTCCACCGACTTGATCTCCTGGAGGAGCGCGACATCCGGCCGCGCCGCCTCCAGCCAGGCGAGAAGCGCGGGAAGCCGCGCCTTCACCCCGTTGATGTTGAAGCTGGCGACGCGCATCCGCTCAGACGTAGCGGACGCGGTTAGAGGCCAGAAGCTCGACGATCTTCTCGCCGACGGAGAGCCCCTTCGCCACTTCCGCGTCGAGCTCCGTCTCCAGCTTCCGCACCGCCGCCAGCCGCTCGATCACCTCGTCGATCTTCTCGAAGGGCACGACGACGACGCCGTCCTGGTCCGCCACGACCATGTCGCCGGTCTCGACCACGCGCCCGCCGATCCGCGTCGGCAGGCCGATCCGCCCCGGCCCGCTGGAGACGGGCGAGGCGGGGTTCAGCCCGGCGCACCAGGCCGGCAGGCCGGCGGCGCGAAGCCCCGGAAGGTCCCGCATCGGCCCGTCGGTGACGAAGGCGGCGGCGCCCGCATTCTTCATCATGCCGCAGATGCGGTCACCCGCGGCGGCGACGCCGAGAAAGCCGTCGAAACCGTTCACCACCACGTCGCCCTTCCGGATGAAGGGGGTGGAGGCGACGAGGGCGAGGATGCCCGAAGGCTGGTTCTCCACCGTCAGCGCCGGGCCGGCGACCGCCGGCTGGTCCGCGAGGAGCGGCCGAACCCCGAGGAGAACGCCCGTCCCCCACATCGCATCGGCGACGAAGCTGGTCGGCGCGCCCTGGAAGGCGGCGATCTGCGCGTCGGTCGGTCGGCGGTCGGGCCGCTTCACCGTCAGCAGGGGCGGTTCCTCGATCATGTCGTCTCCTCCGGATTTTGCGCGACCTTGCGTCGGCTGCGTGCGGCTGTCCAGCGGTGGACAAGCGCGCCGCGCCGGCCCAAAGAGCCGCTAGGCGAGGAGGCGCGAATGGCGAAAGTGCGGCAGGAGGCGGAGCGCCTCGTGATCGAGATCGGGCGGCCTGCGCCGATCCGCTGGCTGGTGCTCCTCGCGCTCGCCTCGCTCGCCGGGCTGACCGGGGCGATGGCGCTCGGCGCGCTCGCGCGGGAGCCGATGGCCTCGCTCGGCTTCGCGCTCGCCAGCGCCGGGCTCGTGGCGCTCCTGATCGCCGCCTTCCGCAGCCGCGCCTCCGTCCTGCGCTTCGACGGCGAGCGGCTGACCGACGACACCGGCGCCGAGCTTTGCCGGCTCGACGAGATCGTCCAGATCGATCGCGGCTTCGTCTTCCTCAAGCCCTCGACCGGCTTTCTGGTGACGCTGAAAAGCCCCAAGCCCTTCGCCTGGGCGCCCGGCCTCTGGTGGCGGTTCGGCCGGCGGATCGGCGTCGGCGGCGCCACCTCCCGCGCCGCCGGCAAGGCGATGGCGGAGACGATCAGCCTGGAGATGGCGCGCCGAAGCGCCGGGTGAAGGCGACGGCGAGGCGCGGCGGCGGCCCGCCGGTCGCCAGCGCGCGGCGCATCGCCTCCACCTCCTCCGCCGCCTCGGCCGGATCGGGCGTCCAGCCGGCGATCTCCGCCGCGCTCGCCGGCTCCCCCCGCAACGGGTCGAACCGCCGCCCGTCGAGAATCCAGACCGTGCGCTGCCCGGCTTCGAGCGCGAGATTGGCCCGGCAGGCGGCCAGCGTCGCCTCGTCCGGCCGCTCCGCGTCGTCGATGGCGACGAGCGAGGCGTGCCGAACCCGCTCCCAGCCTTCGGGCGGCGCCGCGCCCGCCGCGATCCGCACCGCCCCCTCCGCCCCCGGCGCAACGTCGAGATCGACGGTCGGCGTCGCGGTCAGGTCGCGCCGCTGCGCAAGGTCCCGCCGGGCATGGACGAGGCCGGCGCAGCGGGTGAACCGACCGGTGCGAATCGCCCGCGGCGCCCGGCGAAGGCCGAGCCGGGTGGCGAGCGTCGGATAGGTCGCCAGCGCCGCCTCGGAGACGAGCGCCCGCGCCAGCGGCGTCGCGCCCGAACCCGCGCCGGCGAAGACGAGAAGGTGGTCGAACCCCGCATCCCCCTCGCCCCGCGCGAAGACGCGGAGCGCGTCGAGCGGGTCGCTCGAAGCCTCCCAGCCGCCGCCATGCGCCGGGACATGGAGCCGGAGCCCGGCATGGATCACCGCCAGCCGGCTCGCCGCGTCGAGGCCGGCGAGGTCCAGCGCCTGCTGCCGGAAGGCCCAGTTCTTCCCGACGACGAGGAAGATGACGACGAAAACGATAAGGCCAAGAAGCTCGGAGCCCGACTCCCAGAGCGTCGTTGTCAGCACCGGCGTGCGGGACAGGACGCCCGCGCCGATCCAGGCCCCGGCGAAATAGAAAAGCGCGTCGGTCCGCGCATCCATCCGCGCATCGCCGAAATAATCCGCCTCCGACGCCGCCGATGGGCCGTAGAGCCCCGGCGGCCGGCGAGCCCGCGCCGCCCGGATCTCATCATCTACATTCGGAAGATCGGAGCCGAACTCCTTGATCCACCAGAGCGTGCAAGCCCCCACAGCCGCCCCGATCGCCAGCGGCCAGTCGCCTTCGAGCCCGTTCCAGGTGCCTGAGATGAACCAGGCCGCGAGCAGCGTGATGGCGAAGGCCTGGATCCCCCGCTCCAGCCCTCCCATCTCCTCCGGCATCGTCTTCGACCAGACCGTTGAGATCAGCGCATAGAGCCAGAAGATCGCCGCCAGCGCCGCCGCCACCCAGCGCCGCGCCTCCGCCTCGGCGCCGGCGCCCGAGGTGGCGATCCAGAATGCGCCGAAAAGCGCGAGCAGCGCGATGACGAGATAGCGAACGTCGCGGCAGAGCGAGAGAACCCCGGCGCCGAGCGTCAGCGTCGCCGCCGTCACGCCGAGGAGCCAGGCGTCATGCGCCGTCCCCTCGGGGCCGAGCGCGCGCGATCCCGGAACCGCCAGCGCGATCAGCGCGAAGGCGATGAAGGCGCCGCAAAAGGCTTTTCTCGCCCCCGCCGGAACCGCCCGCGACCGCGCCTCCACCGGCAGGTCCGCGACCAGAAGCCGGATCGAAGCGATGAACGGCAAGGCCACCAGAAGCGCCGCCGCCGCCGGCAGCAAGACATTGTTGCCGATACAGGCGATCTCGAACTCGCATTCGCCGGTCGCCGCCGAGGGCCGCGCGCCCCAATCCGCCAGAAGCCGCGCCGCGCCCGACACCGTATCGACGATCCAGGCGAATAGGAGCGAAGAGCCGAGCCCGAGCGTCATGTGCCCGAGCTGGTTCGCCATCCAGGAATAGACCCGGCTGTAGTTCGACTGGACGTCGGAATATCCGAACTCGCGGGCGAAGATCGCGGCGATCCACATGCGTCCCGCTCCCGTTTGCGTCGCCCGCGGCGGCCGGGCTAGACGCTATCACCGCCCCGCGCGGCGCGAAACCCGGAGAGCCCGATGCTCGACCTCGCCTATCTCGACCATCCAGCGGCCGGCTCCGAGGCGCCGCCCCTTCTCGTGCTGCACGGCGTCTTCGGCGCGGCGAAGAACTGGCGCGCCCATGCAAAGCGGATCGGCGGCGGGCGCCGCGTCCTCGCGGTCGATCTGCGCAACCACGGAGACAGCCCGTGGGACGACCGGAACGACTATCCCGCCATGGCCGAGGACGTCGCCGCGCTGATCGAGAAGGTCGGCGGCCGCGCCGCGGTGCTCGGTCATTCGATGGGCGGCAAGACGGCGATGACGCTGGCCGAGACGCGCCCCGAACTCCTTGAGCGCCTGATCGTCGCCGACATCGCGCCCGTCGCCTACAGCCACGATCTCACCGCCGAGATCGCGGCGATGGAGGCGGTGGACCTCACCGCGCTATCCCGCCGCTCGGAGGTGGAGGCGGCGCTGGCCGAGCGGCTGGAGGATCCGGGCGTGCGCGCCTTCCTCGCCCATGGCGCGCGGCTCGACGTAACGCCGCCGCGCTGGAGCGTGAACCTCGAGGCGATCAAGCGCTGGATGCCCGAGATCATCTCCTATCCGCAGCTTGACGGCTGCTTTGAGGGGCCGACCCTCTTTCTCCATGGCGGCGCCTCGAACTACGTCCTGCCGGCGCATCGAAGCCTCATCCTCCGCCGCTTCCCGAACGCCGAATTCGAGACGCTGGAGGGCGCCGGCCACTGGCTCCATGTCGACCGCCCGCGCGAATTCGTCGACGCGGCGAACCGGTTTCTGGGCTGAGGGGGGCGGAGATGGCGCGCCGCATCGGCCTCGGCCTCGCCGCCCTCGCCGCAATCGCGTTCGCGGCGGCGCTGATCTGGCGGGAGCCGCTGGAGCGGCTCTACCGCGTCAACACGCTTTTCGACGAGGATCGGATCGTCGCCAACTTCTCCGACATGGGCGCGATGTTTCTTACCGCCCCCGTGCCCCGGAGCGGCCCGGTCCACGAATTCGCAGCCGCGCCGCGCCCGCTGCCGGCGCAGTTCGCCGGCCCGTCCGGCCCGCTCGACACGGCGGAGTTCCTCGCCCGCACCGCCACCACGTCGCTCCTCGTCCTCCGCGGCGACCGGGTGGAGTTCGAAAGCTACTATCTCGGCACCGGGCCGGAGGACCTTCGGATCTCATGGTCCGTCGCCAAGTCGTTCCTGGCGACGATGGTCGGCGTCGCGCTCGACGAGGGCGCGATCCGCTCGCTGGACGATCCGGCGGCGGACTACGTCCCGGCGCTGAAGGGCTCGGCCTATGAGGGCGCGACACTTCGCAACCTGCTCACCATGTCCTCCGGCGTGGCATTCGACGAGGACTATCTCGATTTCTGGAGCGACATCAACAAGATGGGCCGGGAGCTGGCGCTCGGCGGCTCGCTCGATGCCTTCGCCGCCGGGCTGAAGGAGCGGGCCGGCCCGCCGGGCGCCGCGCATCGCTATGTCTCCATCGACACCCATGTCGTCGGCATGGTGCTCCGCGCCGCGACGGGGCGTTCGGTCCCCGACTACATGGCTGAAAAGCTCTGGTCCAAGATCGGCCCGGAGGCGGACGGCTACTACGTCACCGACGGCGACGGCGCCGCCTTCGTTCTCGGCGGCCTCAACATCCGCACGCGGGACTACGCCCGCTTCGGCCGCCTGATCCTCCGCGGCGGCGACTGGGAGGGCGCCCGGATCGTCCCCGCCGAGTGGGTCGCGGCGATGACGGCGCAGCAGGCCCCGCCGCCGGCCGAGCCGACCGACCGCGGCTACGGCTTCCAGTGGTGGCTGCCGCCCGCGGCGGACGGTGAGGTCTACGCCATCGGCGTCTACGGCCAGTTCATCTGGGTCGACCGGAAGGCCGGCGTGGTGATCGTGAAAACCTCCGCCGATCGCGCCTTCTCCGCGAACGACGATCTCCACGAGGACGAAACCCTCGCCTTCTTCCGCGCCGTCGCCCGCGGCGGCTGAGTTCAGGCGGCCTTCAGCCGCTCACGCCCGTGCGGCGCCGTCCAGTCCAGCACCGGCCCGGTCGAGACGATCCGGTGCGGATTGATCGTGTCGTGGCTGTAGAGATAGTGGCGCCGGATATGGTCGAACCGCACCGTCCCCGCGACGCCCGGCCATTGGTAGAGTTCGCGCGCATAGGCCCAGAGGTTCGGATGGTCGATCAGCCGCCGCCGGTCGCATTTGAAATGGCCGACATAGACCGGGTCGAACCGCGCCAGCGTGGTGAAGAGCCGCCAGTCCGCCTCGGTGATCCGCTCGCCCGCCACGTAGCGCCGCGTGGCCAGAAGGCCCTCCAGCCAGTCCAGCGTCGCGAAGACCTCCTCCACCGCCTCGTCATAGGCGGCCTGCGTGGTGGCGAAGCCGGCGCGATAGACGCCATTGTTGAGCCCCGGATAGACGCGCGCGTTGATCGCATCGATCTCGCCGCGCAGCGGCTTCGGATAGAAATCCAGCTTGTTCCCGGTCAGCGCGTCGAAGGCCGCGTTGAACATGCGGATGATCTCGGCGCTCTCGTTCGAGACGATGGTCTCGCGCTCCGCGTCCCAGAGCACCGGAACCGTCACCCGCGTCGTCGCCTTCGGATCGGCCTCGGTATAGACCTCGTGAAGCCGGCGCTTGCCGAGCAGCCGGTCCCCCGTCGCCCCCGCGAAATCGGTCTCGAAGGTCCAGCCCTCCGAGAGCATCTCCGGATGGACGACGCTGACGCCGATATGCGGCGCAAGCCCCTTGAGCTCGCGGAAGATCAGCGTCCGGTGCGCCCAGGGGCAGGCGTAGGAGACGTACAGGTGATAGCGCCCGCTCTCCGCCGGAAAACCGCCCTCGCCGCTCGGGCCGGCTGCGCCGTCCGCCGTCACCCAGTTCCGGAACGAGGATTCCTGCCGCTCGAAGGCGCCGCCGCTCTTCCCGGTGTCGTACCAGACGTCGTTCCAGACGCCGTCGATCAGCTTGCCCATGACGTCCTCCTTCGCGTTCAACATGGGGCCGCGACGCCGGAAGGCGAAGGCGCGGTTCGTCAGGAAACCGTTGCTTCATCGGAAACACTCGCGGCGGTAACCTCCTGCTTCCACTCCGGGGTGGAAACTCGCGCCCCGTCGCGCGAAAAGTGCGGACGGCAGGGAGATCTCAGGTGAAGAAGCGCGTTCTCGCCGTCGCCTCGGGCGGCGGGCACTGGCAACAGATGATGCTGCTGCGTCCCGCCTTCGAGGGGATGCAGGTCTTCTACCTCACCACCCTGCCCGGCCTGCCGGAACAGTTCGGCGCCGCGCCCGCCGCCATCGTGCCGGATGCGAACCGCAACGAGCGGGTGGCGACGCTCCGCTCCGCCCTCGCCATCTTCCTTCGCCTCCTTCGCTTCCGCCCGCATGTGGTGATCTCGACCGGCGCGCTGCCGGGCGTGATCGCGCTGGCGCTCGGTCGGCTCGTCGGGGCGCGGACGATCTGGGTCGATTCCGTCGCCAACGCCGAGGAGATGTCGATGTCGGGCCGCCTCGCCCGCCGCTTCGCCCATCTCTGGCTCAGCCAGTGGGCGCATGTGGCCAAGGCCGAGGGCGCCGAATATGCGGGGGCGGTGCTGTGATCTTCGCGACCGTCGGCACCCAGCTTCCCTTTCCGCGCCTGATCGACGCGCTGGCCGCGCTCGCCCCCGGCCTCGGCGAGGAGATCGTCGCGCAAACCGGCCCCGCCACGCCGGAGGAAACCGCCCGCTGGGGCGCCCTCACCCTCGCCCCCGCGCTGACGCCCGCCGAATTCGAAGCGCGCTTCGCCGCCGCCCGCATCGTCGTCGCCCATGCCGGGATCGGCACCATCCTCTCGGCGAAGCGGCTCGGGCGGCCGCTGGTCCTGCTGCCGCGCCGCGCCGCGCTCGGCGAGCACCGGAACGATCACCAGATGGCGACAGCCCGCCAGGTCGCGGAATTCCCCGGCGTCCACGTCGCTTGGGAGGCGTCGGACCTCGCCCCGCTCCTCGCGCGGACCGATCTCGAACCCGCCTCCGCCGCGCCCTCGCCCTCGGCCGAAAAGCTGATCGCCCGGCTCCGCGCCTTCATCGCGGGATGAGGTCGAGGCCGAGCCGACGCACCTTCCCGACGCAGACGATCGCCGGCGCGAGGACGCCCTTCGCCGCCGCCACGTCCGCGGCGTCGGCCAGGGTCGCCTCGAACACCGCCTGACGCGCCGTCGTCGCCTCCCGCACGATCACCACCGGCTCCTCGGGCGGCCGCCCGCCCGCGATCAGCGCCGCCGAAATCTCGGCGAGGTGCTTCATCCCCATGTAGATCACCAGAACCTGCCCGCCCCGCGCCAGCGCGGCCCAGTCGACTGAGGGCGCGGCGCCAGACTGGTCGTGCCCGGTGACGAAGACGAGCGTCTGGTTCACGTCCCGGTGCGTCGCCGGGATGCCGGCGGCGGCGAGCCCGCCAATCCCCGCGGTGATGCCGGGCACGATGCGGAAGGCGACGCCGGCCGCCGCCAGCCCCTCCGCCTCCTCGCCGCCGCGCCCGAAGAGGAACGGGTCGCCGCCCTTCAGCCGCACCACCCGTTTCCCGCTGCGGGCGAGCGCGATCAGCCGCTCGGTGATGTCCGCCTGCCGCGCCGAAGGGCGGCCGCCGCGCTTGCCGGCCGCAATCCGCTCGGCCTCCGGCGGCGCAAAGGCGAGCGTCTCGTCAGAGACGAGCGCGTCGTGCACCACAACCTCCGCTTGAGAAAGCGCGTTCAGCGCATGCAGCGTCAGGAGCCCCGGATCGCCCGGCCCTGCGCCCACCAGCCACACTTCTCCCGCGGCAAGTCTCGGCCAGGCCCCGCCCGGATGCGGCGGAAGTGTCATGCCGCCAGCCGTTCGCGCAAAGCTCGTCCCAAGGCGTGGCTCCTACCTATGGTTGCTTTCAGGCGTGGTTAACATTATGTTCGAAATGTGGCGGGGCGGGGTGGCCCCGAATCGGGCTGGGGCCTATGCGAGTTGTTCTGATATATCTCGCCTTGGGTGCGGCGGCTGGCGCGTTCGCGATGGAAGGTCGCCTGGAACGCGCCGAACCGGGCGTCCTCCCGATTGTCAGCGCAGACGCCTCCGCCCATGCCGGCCATCTCCCTCGCTCCGAGGCGCCCTCCCTCGCCGATCTCCGCGTCGTGCCTGCGGCGCACGCCGCGACGAGGGGCGATCAGCGAAAGGTCTACGTCACGGGCTCGCTCGTCAATCTTCGCGCCGGGCCGGGCCTTGCGCACCGGATGATCTCGGTCGCCGAGTTCGGCGACACGCTCGAGATCGCGGGCGCGGAAGAGGCGGGCTGGCTGCCGGTGACGGAACTCGCAACCGGCGCCTCGGCCTGGATCTCGGCGGATTTCGTCTCGCCGGCCGCGCCGGGCCGCTGAGTTTACAGAAACCTCGCGTGAGGGGTTGCGCCGGGCGAAGGCCGCACCGATTTTGCGGCTGCCGCCCGTGACGCGGCGCGTCGACTGGCAGGATAGGAGCCGCCTTTGATCGCACTCATGCTGGTCGGCGGCTTCGGGCTCCTGGTCCTGGGCGGCGAAGGTCTGGTGCGCGGCGCCGCGACGCTGGCGCTCAGGGCCGGCCTCTCGCCGCTGCTCGTCGGTCTCACCGTGGTCGGCTTCGGAACCTCGCTGCCCGAATTGCTGACCAGCGTCGAAGCCTCCTTCGCCAATGCGCCGGGCATCGCGATCGGCAACGTCGTCGGCTCCAACATCGCCAACATCCTGCTGATCCTCGGCGTCGCCGCGCTGATCCGCCCGGTTCCGGTCGGCCGGGCGGGCTTCCGGCGGGATGGGTTCGCCGTGGTGCTCGCCACCGCGCTCGGCGTCGCGATCTGCCTTCTCGGGGAGATCGGCCGCCTCGCCGGCCTCGTGCTTCTGGCCGGGCTCTGCCTCTATCTCTACATCGCCTGGCGCGGCGAGCGCAGCGACCCCGAGGCGGAGGCGGAGGACGACCTGCCGGGAGAGAAGAGTGGCTCGCCCTGGCTCGCGCTCGTCTACCTCCTCCTCGGCTTCGCGGCGATGCTGGCGGGGGCGAAGATGCTCGTCTTCGGCGCCATCGACCTCGCCCGCGGCCTCGGCGTCTCGGAGGCGGTGATCGGCCTCACCGTCGTCGCCATCGGCACCTCGCTCCCGGAGCTTGTCACCTCGGTCGTCGCCGCGATCCGCAAGCATTCGGACATCGCCTTCGGCAACGTCCTCGGCTCCAACATCTTCAACATCCTCGGCATTCTCGGCGCGACGGCGGTCATCGCGCCGCTTCGCGCGCCGGACGAGATCCTCGATCTCGACGTCTGGGTGATGTCGGCGGCGACGCTGGGGCTGATCTTCGTCGCCGTCACCTCGTGGAAGATCACCCGCTTCGAGGGTGGGCTGATGGTCGGCGCCTATCTCGTCTATCTCGGCTATCTCGCCATCGGCGCCGCCTGATTTCAGGCGGCGAATTCGGCGCGGATCGCAGCGCCGTGGCTGTCGATGGCGGGCGCCGCCGCCGGGCCGGTCCAGTCCGCCCGCGCCGCGCTCGCCGGCAGATCGACCGCCCTAGCGTCGATTTCGGCCGTGACGCGCCTCAGATGCGGGTGGCGGGAGAGGCCCGCCACGTCGTTCACCTCGCCCCAGGCGATCCGCGCGCCGTCGAGAAGCGCCTTCAGCTCCTCCGCCCCGCGCCGCGCGAAGGCCGCGCCGACGGCCTCGTCCGTCTCCGCCCGATGCGCGACGCGGGCGCCGTTGGTCGCGAAGCGCGGATCGGCGCCGAGTTCCCGCTGCCCGAGAATCTCCGCCGCCAGCGCCCGCCATTCCCGGTCCGACTGCACCGAGATGAGAAGGAGCCGCCCGTCCGCCGTCGCGAAGGCGCCATAGGGCGCGATCGAAGGATGCGCGAGGCCGACCCGCCCCGGCGCCTTGCCGAGATAGTCGTGGTGGAGAAGCGGCACCGTCATCCACTCCGCCAGCACGTCGAAGAGCGAAACCTCGATCTCGGCGCCGAGCCCGAACCGCGCCTGTCGCACCAGCGCCGCCGAGATCGCGCCGAAGGCGGTCAGCCCGGCGCCGATATCGGCGACGGAGACCCCCACCCTGCCCCGCGGCCCCGGCCCGCCAGAGACCTCGATCAGCCCCGATTCCGCCTGAATCAGCAGGTCATAGGCCTTCCGCGCCGCGCCCGGCCCGGTCGGCCCGAAGCCCGAGATGCCGCAGGTCACCAGCCGCGCATCCTCCGCCCGGAGCGCCGCCGCGCCGAGCCCGAGCCGCTCCGCCGCGCCGACCGCGAGGTTCTGCACGAAGACATCCGCACGCGCGACCATGCGGTGCGCAAGCGCGAGGTCCGCCGGCGCCTTCAGGTCCAGCGCCACGCTCTCCTTGCCCTGGTTCAGCCAGGCGAAATAGGAGCTTCCGCCATTCGCCGCCCGGTCGTAGCCGCGCGCGAAATCGCCTTCCGGCCGCTCGATCTTGATCACCCGCGCGCCCGCCTCGGCGAGCCGGCGCGTGGCGAGCGGCGCCGCCACCGCCTGTTCGAGGGCGACGACGAGAAGGCCGGAAAGCGGTTTGGGCGAGGCGTCTGACATGGCCGCAACAGGGCGGAAAGCGCCGCCGCGCGCAAGGGGCGCCGCCCGCATGGTGACGAATGGCGCGGCCGCCGCCCGCCTCGCCGTGATAGGATCCTCCTCAAACGCGGAAAGCGGGAAGGGCCTGCCATGAAAACGCGCGTCTATTTCGCCAGCAACCGGGACGTGATCCACGAAAGCTCGAAATCGGGCGATGTCTTCGGCGACCGGTTCAACGCCAACGGCCCGCAATGCTTCCGCGTCGGCCAGGCCGACCTGCGCCTCAAGGGCAGGGACCCGAAGGACGACGACGCCTGGTCGGTCGGCCAGACCCGGCTCTACCCGGAGACGCTGGAGGACGGAAAGCCGCGGGACCCGAAGCTGAAGCTCGGCTCCGCCTCGCTCTTCGAGGATCTCCGCGTCACGCTGAAGGCCGAGCCGCTCGACGTCATCGTCTACCTCCACGGCTTCGCCAACGACTTCCAGAACGCCGCGATCCGCGCCGGCCAGCTACAGGCGCTCTATGGCGGCGGCGCGCAGAAGGCCATCGTGGTGATGTTCTCCTGGCCGTCGAACGGCGAGGTGCAGCCGGCCTGGAACTACTTCTCCGACCGGGAGGATGCGGAGGCCTCCGGCCTCGCCATGGGCCGCGCGCTGAAGCGGCTGGCCGACTTCCTTGCCGAGATGCGCGCGGCGGACCGGGAGGCGGTGCTCGCCGCCCGCCGCGCCGGCGGCGCGCCGGACCCGAACGACCTCGTCCAGTGCACCCGCCGCCTCCACCTCGTCGCGCATTCGATGGGCAACTGGGCGCTCCGCCACGCCATCCGCAAGTTCGTCGAACTGAACGGCGCCAAGGCCCCGCGCATCTTTGACAACGCCTTCCTGATGGCCGCCGACGAGGACCATGACGCGCTGACCGCGCCGGAAAAGCTGCAGCCGCTGACCGGGCTCGCCAGCAAGGTCTTCGTCTATCACGCCGCCAACGACGTGGCGCTGACCATCTCCGACAAGACCAAGGGCCTGCCGGACCGGCTCGGCGCCGACGGGCCGACCAATCTCGACCTCGCGGACGAGCGCGTCTACGCCATCGATTGCGGCCGCGTCAGCAAGACGACGCTGTTCCACGGCCGGCATCAGTATTACCGGCTCCGCGACGAGGCGATCGAGGACGTGCGCCTCACCCTCTCCGGCGCCCCGCAGGAGGGCCGCCCCGGCCGCGTCACGGTCCGCGAGGGAAGAAGCTGGCGGCTCGAACCCGCACCCGGCGCGAAACTGGCCGAGACCGCGCCGCGGGAGCCCGAGCGGATCGACCGCTAGGCGGGTCAGGCGCCGTCCGTCAGGAACTGCTCCTTCAGGATGCGCTCGTTGAGGCCGTGGCCGGGGTCGTAGAGGAGGTGGATGGCGATGTCCTTGTGGAAGGCCACATCCACCTTCGAGACCTGCCGCACCTCGGTCGAATCCGCCACCGCGAGGATCGGCCGCTTCGCCTCCTCGAGCGCCTCGATCGTCACCTCGGCGACATGCGGCAGCACCGCGCCGCGCCAGCGCCGCGGCCGGAAGGCGGAGATCGGCGTCAGCGCCATCAGTTCGGACTCGATCGGCAGGATCGGCCCGTGCGCGGAGAGGTTATAGGCGGTGGAGCCGGCCGGCGTCGCCACCAGGATGCCGTCGCAGATCAGCTCCGGCATCCGCTCCCGCCCGTCCACCAGGATGCGGAGCTTCGCCGCCTGGAAGGTCATCCGGAGGAGCGAGACCTCGTTGATGGCGAGCGCCTCCGTCACCATGCCGTTGACCGTGGTGGCGCGCATCCGGAGCGGGTGGATCGTCGTCTGCTCGGCGGTGTTGAGCCGCTCCAGCAGGTCGTCCTCGGAATAGCCGTTCATCATGAAGCCGACCGAGCCGCGGTTCATGCCATAGACCGGCGCCTTGAGGTGCAGCGTGTCGTGCAGCGTGTGGAGCATGAACCCGTCGCCGCCGAGCGCGACGATCACGTCGGCCTGCGCCGCGGGCTTCTGGCCGTAGCGCGCCGTCATGCGCTGGAGCGCCTCCTGCGCCGCGGGCGCGCTCGACGCGGCGAAATGGATCTTCTCGAAGGCCATGCCCGACTCCCCGCCCCTTGGCGGCCGACCTTGCCCCGCAGAGGCCGGAGTCGCAATGACGGGGTGCACGCGCGTCGCCGCCGGGCGCCGGAACGGCGGAAAGCGCGGGACATGGGGCGCCGTGCGCGCTATGTCCCCGCCCAACGTCGAATCCCCCGCGAAAGGACCCGAAGGATGGACGCTTCGATCCGCGATTCCGGCTTCTTCACCGAACCGCTTTCGAGCCGCGACCCCGAGATCGCCGCCGCGCTGCGCGCCGAGCTTGGCCGCCAGCGGGACGAGATCGAACTGATCGCCTCGGAGAACATCGTCTCGCGCGCGGTGATGGAGGCGCAGGGCTCCGTCGCCACCAACAAGTATGCGGAGGGCTATCCGGGCCGCCGCTATTATGGCGGCTGCCAGCATGTCGACGTGATGGAAACCCTCGCGATCGAGCGGGCCTGCAAGCTCTTCGGCGCCGGCTTCGCGAACGTGCAGCCGAATTCCGGCAGCCAGGCGAACCAGGGCGTCTTCCTCGCCCTCCTCCAGCCCGGCGACCGCTTCC
Organism: uncultured Paracoccaceae bacterium; assembly: GCA_937952085.1. Lineage (GTDB taxonomy): Bacteria > Pseudomonadota > Alphaproteobacteria > Rhodobacterales > Rhodobacteraceae > Pikeienuella. The sequence goes on from CALFYQ010000337.1 coordinate 17,335, forward strand.
TCGGCATGGACCTTTCGGCCGGCGGCCACCTTACCCACGGCGCGAAGGTGAACGTTTCGGGCAAGTGGTTCGAAGTCGCCTCCTACGGCGTCCGCCGGCAGGATTCGCAGCTCGACTATGACGAGCTGGCGCGGAAGGCCGAGGAGACGAAGCCGAAGCTGATCATCGCTGGCGGGTCCGCCATCCCGCGGATCATCGACTTCAGGAAGTTCCGCGAGATTGCGGATTCGGTCGGCGCCTACCTGATGGTCGACATGGCCCATTTCGCCGGCCTCGTGGCCGCCGGGCTCTACCCGAACCCGCTCGAATACGCCCATGTCGCGACGACGACGACGCACAAGACGCTCCGCGGCCCGCGCGGCGGCATGATCCTGACGAACGACGAGGCGCTGGCGAAGAAGTTCAACTCGGCGATCTTCCCGGGCATGCAGGGCGGCCCGCTGATGCATGTCATCGCCGCCAAGGCGGTGGCCTTCGCCGAGGCGCTCCGCCCCGAGTTTCGCGCCTACCAGGCGGCCGTCATCGCCAACGCCAAGGCGCTGGCGGACGAGCTGATGAAGGGCGGGCTCGACATCGTCACCGGCGGCACCGACTCGCACCTCATGCTGGTCGACCTCCGGCCGAAGAAGGTGACGGGCGTCGCCACCGAGAAGGCGCTCGGCCGCGCCCACATCACCTGCAACAAGAACGGCATCCCGTTCGACCCGGAGAAGCCGACGATCACCTCCGGCGTCCGTCTCGGCTCCCCGGCGGCGACGACGCGCGGCTTCGGCGAGGCGGAGTTCCGCGACGTGGCGCGGATGATCGTTGAGGTCGTCGACGGGCTCGCCGCCAATGGCGATGAAGGCAACGCGGCGGTGGAAGCGGCGGTGAAGGCCAAGGTCGCCGCCTTGACCGCGCGGTTCCCGATCTACGACGGGCTCTGAGGGGCGTGCCCCTGATTCAAGGTTGAATCGGGGGCTATACCGCTGATTTCCTTATCGCATCGAAACTCCTGAATGCGAATCGACGGGCGCGCACGTCCGACCAAACCGGCCGCCGTCCCTCGCCACATCAGGCATAGACTCTCGCCCGATTTGTCCCGCTTCAAATCGGGCTACGGCCGCCCATCCCGGGGCGGCCGCATTCGCGCCCGCCTGGGCGACCAGATCTCGATTTCCGGGCCGTCGCTCCCGGCCCAACCCTCTTCGGCCTCCGCGTTCGCTCCAGGCCGAAGGACCGGGCGTCCTTCCGCAGGAAGGCCGCTGATCCGGTCCGGGGGTTGCCGAGAAAGCGGGGCGCACAGGCCATGATCTGGATTACTCATTCCAGATCAACGCTCTAGCCACCTTATCAACCTTGATAAAGCCGCCCGGCCCCGCTCAGCGCGCCGCCTTCTTCCGATAGCCCGGCGGCGGCGGGTCGTTCGGCGGGCCGGCGAAGCATTGTGCGATCGCCATCCAGCGGCCGGCGTTCGGCCCGGTCGTGGAGAGGTCCACATCGGCGACGTTCCGTGTCTGCGCGACGACCTGCGCGAAGCCGACGGCGGAGCCCGTCACCCGCTCGTCGTCCCGCGGCTCGCCCCATTCCCAGACCGCGCCGGAGGGGCCGATCAGCCGCACGAAGGGCACCGGCTCGGGAACCGGCTCGCCGCGGTTGATGAAGGTCCAGCCATAGGTCGAGACGCCGAGATGGCAGATGTTGCGGACCCGGTCCGCCTCCGCCCGGTCGAGGCCGAGAAGGTCGAACACCTCCTGCCCGTGCGCCCAGGTCTCCATCTGCCGCGCGGTGATGGAGGAGCGGGCGGACATGTCTGGCCCAAACCATTTCAGCCGCGCCTTCGGGTCCGCGCCGGCGAAGGCGTCGGCCAGCCGCTCCGTCTCCGCCGCCCAGGCGCCGAGCAGGGCGCGGCCCGAAAGGCCCCGCTCGGCCAGCCAGTCGTTCTGGATCTCGATCAGCCCCCGCCCCGCCGCCATGCCGGCGACGATCGGCGCGGAGAAGACACGGAAGGCGTCGGCGTCGGTCAAGGAAAGCCGCGCGGCGACGTCGAACATGTGGAGATGGCCGATCACGTCGGCCACCATCCAGGCCTTGAAAAGGGTCGGCGCGGCGAGTTCCGCCTCGCTCAGATCGACCAGCGCGGCCTTGAGGACCCGCGCCTCGGCGCGGAAATCCTCGGCCTCCGGGATGCTCACCGGCGGAACGCGCCGCCGGTGCGGACGCGGCCGCGATCCCGGTCGCGGCGGGAGGACATCGGCTGGAACGCCACCGACACATGCGCCTCGCAATAGGGTTTGCCGGGATGCGCCGGCAGGCCGCAGAAGGCGAAATCGGTGGTCGCCGGGTCGCCGATCGGCCATTTGCAGGTCCGCTCGGTCAGCTCCAGCAGCGTGAGCCGCTTGGCCTTCTTCTCCATCGCGGCGAGCGCCTCGGCGGTGCGCTGCGCGTCCTCCACCATGGCCGGGGTCGGCGGCGGCGGCTCGCGGCGGCCGGGCTGCGGCGCGGCGGCGACCGGGGCGGCCGGCGCGGCGGCCGGCTTGGCGGCGACCGGCTCGGGCCGCGCCTCCGGCTCCGGCGCGGCGGGCTCGGGCGCGGCGGGCGCCTCCTCGACGACGGGCTTCGCCGGCTTCGCCTCGGCCGCGGGCTTCGCCGCGGTGCGGTTCGAGAGGCCGAGCCGGTGGACCTTGCCGATCACTGCGTTGCGGGTGACGCCGCCGAGGGTCTTGGCGATCTGGCTCGCGCTCTGGCCCTCGTTCCACATCTGCCGGAGCTGCTCTACGCGCTCGTCGGTCCAGGTGAAGCCGTTCTCCATCGATCCCGTCCCTCTCCTCGGCCCGTGTCGCGAAGGCCCGGATTTAATGCCTGCCCGGCGTCAGGGCAAGGCGGGAGGGCGATGCGCGTTCAGCCCTCCATCGCCGCGTTCCAGCGCGCCTGCATCTCCTCGGGCGCGACCGGCTCCCCCGCCGTGGCGAGGAACCAGGCGTGGCCGAACGGGTCGGAGAGCAGGCCGCTCCGGTCGCCGTAGAACTCGTCCTTCGGCGGGCGGAGCGCCGTCGCGCCCTCGGCCATCGCCCGCGCGAAGACCGCATCCACATCGTCGACATAAAGGTGGAGCTTCACCGGCGTGCCGCCGATGCTCTCCGGCGAGAGCGCGCCGAAATCCGGGTACTCGTCCGCCAGCATCAGCCGCGCGCCGCCGAGGGACAGCTCGGCATGGCCGATGCGCCCGTCGCCCGGGTCGACGAGGCGGAAGATCTCCTCCGCGCCGAAGGCGGCCTTGTAGAAGGCGATCGCGCGCTCCGCGCCGCGGACGCAGAGATAGGCGGAAAGGGCCGGATTCGGCATCGCGATTCTCCTTGATTTCCATATTTACGTTACGTATCGTTTCGATATGAAGCAAGCGGAATCCGAGCCACCCCGCCGCGGCCGCCCGAGAAGCGAAGCGGCCCGCGCCGCGGCGCTCGAAGCGGCGCGGGCGCTTCTCGCCGAAGCGGGGCCGGCGCGGCTCACCATCGAGGCGGTGGCGGCGCGAGCCGGCGTCGGCAAGCCGACGATCTATCGCCACTGGGCCAATGCGCAGGAACTCGCCATGGCGGCGCTGATGGAGGCCGCCCCGAAGCCAGAGGCCCCGGCGGCGCCGAAAGGCCTCGCCGCGCTTTCCGACCTCCTCGAGGAGACGGCGGCGCGCCTCGCCTCCCGCGAGGGGCGCCAGGCGGCCCAGATGCTCGCCGCGGCGGACCCCGAGAGCGAGCTGTTCCGCGCCTTCCGGAACCGCGCCGTGCTCGACGGCCGGCGCCGCGCGCGGACGCATCTCCTTGAGGCGATGGCGGCGGGCGAGGCGCGGGACGATCTCGACCCCGACCTCGCGCTCGACCTCCTTTTCGGCGCGCTCTACCTCCGCGTCCTCCTCGCCCACGCGCCGCTTTCGCCCGGCTTCGCGGCCGAGGCGCTGCGCCTCGCGCTCGAAGGGGCGGCCCCCCGCCCGATTGATTGACAGCGCCCCGGCGCTCGCCGATAACGCGAGCCAGCCCCGCCCGGCAGACCGGGCGGGGCTTCGGCTTTGATATTGCCCCGAAAGGAGGGCGCGATGATCCCGACCGTGATGCCGACCTATGCGCGGACCGAGCACGAGTTCGTTCGCGGCGAAGGCGCCTGGCTGATCGACGGTCAGGGCCGACGCCATCTCGATTTCGGCGCGGGCATCGCGGTCAACGTTCTCGGCCACGCCCATCCGAAGCTGACCGCCGCGCTCACCGAACAGGCCGGCAAGCTTTGGCACACGTCGAACCTTTATCGCGCCCCCTGGCAGGAGAAACTCTCCGTCCGGCTCTGCGAGCTCACCTTCGCCGACACCGTGTTCTTCACGAATTCGGGCGCCGAGGCGATGGAGCTCTGCTTCAAGCTGGTGCGGAAGTACCAGCACCATGTCGGCAAGCCCGAGAAGACGGACATCGTCGTCTTCGAGGGCAACTTCCACGGCCGGACGATCACCGGCATCTCCGCCTCCGGCGCCGAGAAGATGGTGAAGGGCTTCGGCCCGCTCCTGCCCGGCTTCGTGCGCGTGCCGATCGACATCGAGGCGGTGAAGGAAGCCGTCTCGAAGGAGAAGACGGCCGCCATCGTGATCGAGCCGGTGCTCGGCGAGGGCGGCATCGTCGCGGTGGAGCCCACGTTCCTCCGCGAGCTTCGCAAGATCGCTGACGAGGCCGAGGCGCTTCTCGTCTTCGACGAGATCCAGTGCGGCGTCGGTCGCACCGGCAAGCTCTTCGCCCATGAATGGGCGGGGATCGAGCCGGACGTGATGGCGATCGCCAAGGGCATCGGCGGCGGCTTCCCGATCGGCGCCTGCCTCGCCACCGAAAAGGCGGCGGCCGGCATGGTCGCCGGCACCCACGGCTCGACCTATGGCGGCAACCCGCTCGGCTGCGCGGTGGCGACCGCGGTGCTGGAGGAGGTGACGGCGCCGGGCTTTCTCGACCATGTGAACCGCATGGCCGGGCGGCTCCGTCAGAAGCTCGGCGCCCTCGTCGACGCGCATCCGACGGTCTTCGCCGAGGCGCGCGGCGAGGGGCTGATGCTCGGCCTCAAATGCGTCGTCCCGAACGGGGACGTCGTGAAGGCGGCCTATGGCGAGGCGCTTCTCACCGTTCCGGCGGCGGAGAACGTGGTCCGCATCATGCCGCCGCTCAACGTCACCGAGGAAGAGATCGACGAGGCGGTCCGGCGGCTCGACGCCGCGGCGGAGCGGCTGGAGGCGGCGTGAGCGGGCCGGCCGCTCTCCGCCGGCCGGAGGGGGGCGGCGCCGCGCGGCCCGCCTCCGCGCCCCGGCACTTCCTCGACATCCGGGACCTGCCGAGGGCGACGCTCCGCGCCATCCTCGACGATGCGCGGGCGATGAAGGCGGCGCGAAAGGGGCTCCCGAAAGGGGCCCCGGACCCCGCGCCCGCCCTGCCCGGCCGCGTCCTGGCGATGATCTTCGAGAAGCCCTCGACCCGCACCCGCGTCTCCTTCGATGTCGGGATGCGGCAGCTCGGCGGCTCGGCGCTGATCCTCTCCGGCAACGACAGCCAGCTCGGTCGCGGCGAGACGATCGCCGACACCGCGCGCGTCCTCTCCCGCTATGTCGACGCGATCATGATCCGCACGACGGAGCATGAGAAGCTGCTGGAGCTGGCCGAACACGCCACCGTGCCGGTGATCAACGGTCTGACCGACGACAGCCATCCCTGCCAGATCATGGCGGACGTGATGACCTTCGAGGAATGGCGCGGGCCGATCGCCGGCAAGCGCCTGACCTGGACCGGGGACGGCAACAACGTGGCGACGAGCTTCATCGAGGCGGCGGCGCGGCTCGATTTCGAGCTGGTCCTCGCCTGTCCCGAGCCGCTCGACCCCTCGCCCCGCGCCATGGCTTTCGCAGCGGCGGAAGGCGCGAAGGTTCGGATCGAGCGGGACGCCGACAAGGCCGTCGAAGGCGCCGAGGCGGTGATTGCCGACACCTGGTTCTCGATGGGCGACGAGGCGGAGGTGAACACTTCCGCCCGGAATTCCCGCCACAACCAGCTTGCGCCCTACCAGGTGACGAACCGGCTGATGGCGGGGGCGGCGCCCGGTGCGATCTTCCTCCATTGCCTGCCCGCCCATCGCGGCGAGGAGGCGACGGCGGAGGTGATGGACGGACCGCAATCGGCGATCTTCGACGAGGCGGAAAACCGGCTCCACGCCCAGAAGGCGATCCTCAAGTGGTGTCTCGGCGCCTGAGCTGAGGGCGCGCATTAACTCTTGAAGGGGCACGAACGCCCCAGCGAAGGGCGTTCCGGCCCAGACACTTCGGATGCCGCCCGATCTCACGCACATGCCGGATCAAGGGCCCGCGCTCGCCATCAACTCCGGCCCGTGTGACAGACGCGGGCCGCGCCCTCCCTCGCCGTGGGCGGGCGCTCCCCGGCTGTCACGAGCGGATCGGCCCGTGGCCGGGACGACGCGATCAAGCGCCCGACACAGCCGTATCAGGCGCCCACCCGGAGGCGGCCGCGACCCTCGTCGGGTCGCTCGACCGCCGAGCAGGGTCGAGGAGGCCGGGCGAGCCGGCCCACCCGTCTCTCAGGCCTTCGCCGCCGCGGGCTTGCGATGGCGCCGGGGCGGCCGGCCGGGGCGCGCGGCGCCGGCGAATTTCGGCTTGCCCTGCGGGCGGGGCCGCGCCGGGCCTTGGTTCTGCCGGTTCCGGCCGGGGACGGGCGGCGCCTCCTCCGGGCCGACCGGGCCGGGGCCGACGACCGGGATCGCCGCGCCGGTCAGCTTCTCGATGGCGCGGAGCCAGGCCCGCTCCGACGCGTCGCAGAAGCTGATCGCCTCGCCCTCCGCGCCGTTCCGCGCGGTGCGGCCGATGCGGTGGACATAGGCCTCGGGCTCGCCCGGCAGGTCGAAGTTCACCACGTGGGTGACGCCGGTCACGTCGATGCCGCGGGCCGCGATGTCGGTCGCGACGAGGGCGCGGGACTTGCCGGCCGCGAAGCGCTGCAGCGCCCGCTGCCGCGCGCCCTGGCTCTTGTCGCCGTGGATCGCGTCGGCCTCGACGCCGGAAGCCATCAGCTCCGCCGCCACCTTGTTGGCGCGGTGCTTGGTCCGGGTGAAGACAATGGCGCGGGAGACGGCGCGGTCGCCGAAGATCTCGAGGAGCGCATCCGGCTTCGCCTTGCCGTCCACGTGGCGGACGGACTGGGCGATCTTCTCGGCCGGCGTGCCCGATCGCGCCATCTCGACGCGCACCGGCTCGCGCAGGAACTGCTGCGCCAGCTTGGCGACCTCGCCCTCCATCGTCGCCGAGAAGAGGAGGGTCTGGCGGCTCCTCGGCGTCTCGCCGACGATGCGCTTCACGTCGGGCAGGAAACCCATGTCGAGCATCCGGTCCGCCTCGTCGAGGACGAGATGGGTGACCCCGGCGAGCGTGGCCGTCTTCTCCCGCATGTGGTCGAGGAGGCGGCCCGGCGTCGCGATCAGCACGTCGACGCCCTGCCGGAGCGCTTTCGCCTGCGGCCCGTGGCCGACGCCGCCGAAGACGACGGCGAGCGAGAGGCGAAGGTGGATCGCGTTCCGCTTCGCCTCTTCATGGATCTGGATCGCCAGTTCGCGCGTCGGCGCGAGGACGAGGGCGCGCGGCCCGCGCGGGCCCCGCTCGGGGCGCTGCGCGGCGAGCGCGTGCAGGATCGGCAGCGCGAAGGCCGCGGTCTTGCCCGAGCCGGTCTCGGCGAGGCCGACAAGGTCGCGCCCCTTCAGCAGCGGCGGAATCGCGGCCGCCTGGATGGGCGTCGGCGTCTCGTAGCCGCGCGCGGCGAGCGCGCGGAGAATGGGCTCGGCGAGGCCGAGCGCCTGGAAGGTCTGGTCCGTCACGTAGGGTCCTAACAGCCCCTGCGCGCCGCGTTCGGCGGCAGGGTGGTGCGGCCGGGTCCGGGCGCAGGCCGGGCGGGCGCGTGTCTCTGGTCAGCCTCTCCCGCGGCCGGTCCGGCAATGCCGGACGCTGCGCCGCCACGGGGTCCGGCGCACCGCGTCGAGATGCGGCGCCCGCGAAGAAAAGTCAATGATGCTGACAAAACTCCCTTGCGGCGCCCGATCGTCCGGCCGATCCTCCGGAGCGATGCTGACCTTCGCCGCCGCCGTCTTCTTCCTTTTGATCACGCCGGGCCCCGGCGTGATGACCACCGCCGGGGTCGGCGCCGGCTTCGGCTGGCGGCCGGGGCTGCGCTTTCTCGCCGGGCTTTTCGTCGGCACCAACCTCGTGGCCCTGGCGGTGATCACCGGCCTCGCCGCGGTGGTCTTCACCCTGCCCTGGCTCCGCACCGTGCTCGTCTTCGCCTCGGCGGCCTTCTTCATCTGGCTTGCGGCGCGGATCGCGCTTTCCGGCGCGCGGATCGCCTTCGTCGAGACGGCGAAGGCCCCCGGCTTCATCGGCGGGGTGATGCTCCAGTTCATCAACCCCAAGGCCTATGCCGTGAACAACTTCATCTTCTCGGGCTATCCGTTCATGCCCGAGGACCTCGCGCTCGAGGCGGCGCTGAAGCTCCTGATCGTCAATTCGATCTGGATTCCGGTCCATATCGTCTGGCTTTCGGCCGGGGTCGGGCTGAAGCGGCTGGACCTTTCGCCCGCCGCGCAGCGGGCGATCAATGTCGGCATGGCGGCGGCGCTTCTGGCCGTGCTCGGCCTCGCCGCCCTCGCCTAGCCGATCAACTCCATCACCCGGGCGCGGAGCTGGTCCACCAGCTCGACATAGGCGGCCAGCGGTCCCTTTACGGCGGGGACGAGTTCCGCGATTTCCGGCGCCTTCACATAGACCGCGATCAGGATGAGGCCGATCAGCGTCATCGTCGCGAAGCCGGCGAGAAAAGCGCCGCCCGCCTTCGGCTCTTCGTCGTCGGCGCGGAGCGTCGCGGCCAGGGCCTCGGGCTCGGCGCGGCGGGGCGGCGGAGCGGCCTCCACGCGCACCGCCTCCGCCTCGCGCCGGGCGGAATCGGCCGGGCGCGGCGGGTCGGCGTCGTAGTAGACATCCTCCTCCGCCTCGGCCTCCACCACGGGCGGCGGCGGGGGCGGCGGCGCGGGCCGCGTCTCTGGCGCGAGGACGGAAGGCTCGGCGCGGCCCCGCCCGGCCATCGCCTCGACCGCGGCGGCCGCCTCGGAGACCGAAGGCGACGGCGCCGGCTGGAACCATTCGGCGGCGCAATTGGCGCAGCGCACCATGCGGCCGCGGCGGCCGAAGGCGACGGCGTCCACTTCATATTCCGCAGCGCAGGACGGGCAGATCAGGCGCATCTCGTCTCCCATCGCGGCGGGCCCCTAACTCATCGCGTTATAGGGCGCCTGCGGCGGCGCAGCCAAGCGCCGCGGGCGCATTCCACCGCGGCCGCGCCCCTTCCGGTTGCGCGCCCGGTTGCGCCGCATCCGACGCGGCGCCAAGGTCGCCCGACGATGGAGCGGCGGCGGTGATCGAGTTCGACGGGGCGGCGGCCGGGTATGGCGGGCGGGATGTGCTGGCCGGCGTTTCGCTGCGGCTGGAGCCCGGCTCGCTGCATTTCCTCACCGGGCGTTCCGGCGCGGGCAAGACGACGGTGCTGCGCCTCGTCTATCTGGCGCTTCGCCCCGCCGCCGGCGCGGTGCGCGTCCTCGGGCGGGACACGCGCGAGGTCGGCCGGACGGAGGAGGCCGCGCTCCGCCGGCGGATGGGCGTCGTCCTTCAGGAATGCGACCTCCTGGACCATATGACCGTTCTCGAAAACCTCGTCCTGCCGCTCCGCGTCGCCGGCAAGCGGGGCGAACCTGGCCCGGAGGCGGAGGAGCTGGCGCGCTGGGTCGGCCTCGGCAAGCGGCTCGACGCGAAGCCGGCCGAGCTTTCCGCCGGCGAGCGGCAGCGCGCCGCCATCGCGCGCGCCGTGGTGCGGAACCCCGATCTCGTCGTCGCCGACGAGCCGACCGGCAATGTCGATGCGGAAGCGGCCGCGCGGATCATGGGCCTCTTCGTCGAGCTGAACCGGCTCGGCAAGACGGTGCTGATCGCGACGCACGACCTCAACCTCATGCGCGCGGCCAAGGGCTCGAAGGCCTCCGTCCTCAAGGTCGAGGGCGGGCGGGTGGAGCGGTCGGGGGCGCCGCTGTGACGGAGAAACCGAGACGCCGCCGCGCCGCGCCGCCGATCGCGCCCCGCGCCGGGGCGATCGGCGGGCTGATCGCCGTGGTGGCGCTGGCGACCGGCTTCGTCGCCGGGCTGGCCGGCTTCGCCGGGCTCGCGGCGGAGCGCGCCGCCTCGGGATGGAGCGCCGCGCTCGCCGACGCCGCGACGGTGCGGACGCCCGACGCCGCCTCGGCGGAGGCGGCCGCGGCGATCCTCGCCACCGCGCCGGGCATAGGCGCCATCCACCTCCTGAGCGAGGCGGAGACGGCGGCGCTCCTCGCCCCCTGGCTCGGCGCGAAGGCGGACCTTTCGGCGCTGCCCGTGCCGCGGCTGATCGACGTCCGCCTCGTCGGCGACGGGCCGGACCGGGAGGAGCTCGCCCGCCGGCTCGAGGCCGCGGCGCCTGGCGCGGTCTGGGACGAGCACCGCGCCTGGCGCGCGCCGCTTCTTGAGGCCGCGCGCGGGGTGCGGGGCGCGGCGGCGGCGGCGATCGGCTTCGCCGCGCTCGCCCTCGCCGCGATGGTCGGCGTCGCCGCGGCGGCGACGCTCTGGTCCGGCGCCGGCATCGTGCGGACGCTGCGGCTGATCGGGGCGGAGGACCGCTTCATCACCCGCGCCTTCGAGCGGCCCTTCGCGCTCCGCGCCGGGGCGGGCGCGCTGATCGGCGCCGGCGCCGCCACCGCGCTCGCTTTCGCCGCGCCGCGGATCGAGGGGCTCGGCGCGCTCGGCGGCGCGCCGGACGCGGCCGCCCCGCTCTGGCTCGCCGCCGCCGCGCCGCTTTTCGCCGGCCTTCTCGCCGCGCTGGTCGCCCTCTGCGCCACGCGGATCGCCGCTTGGCTGGTGCTCCGGCGCGAATAGGCGATGCAGCTCCTCCGCTCGCTCCTCTTCGGGTTCTGGCTCTATGGGCTGATGGGCCTTCTCGGCATCCTCTTCGCACCGGCCGCCGCCTGGTCCCGCGACGGGGCCTACTGGGCGATCGGAATCTATCTCCGGGCGGTGTTCTGGGGCCTCAAGACCTTCTGCGGCCTCAGCTACGAGGTGCGGGGCGAAGTTCCGACCGGAAACGTCCTCGTCGCCTCGAAGCACCAGAGCTTTCTCGACATCCTGATCCTGATCCGCGTCCTGCCGCGGGCCCGGTTCGTGATGAAGCGGAGCCTGATCTGGGCGCCGATGCTCGGCTTTTACGCCCTTCGGATCGGCGCGGCGCCGGTGACGCGCGGCAAGGGCTGGGCCTCGGTCGCCGAGATGATGCGGGAGGTGGAGCGGCGAAAGACGCTGGACGGCCAGCTCGTCGTCTTCCCGCAGGGCACCCGCGTCGCGCCCGGCGCGAAGGCGGAATGGAAGCCGGGCTCCCACCTCATCTGGCGGACCTATGGCCTTCCTTGCGTGCCCGCGGCGCTCAACACCGGGCTTTTCTGGCCGCGGAGCGGCGTGATGCGAAAGCCCGGCGTCGCCGTGGTGGAATTCCTCGAACCCTTCCCGGCCGATCTCGGGCCGCGGGATTTCGTCACCCGGCTCGAAGCGGTGATCGAGCCGGCGACGGAGCGGCTGGAGGCGGAGGCGCGCTCCCGCTGGGGCGTCTGAGCGTCAGGCGGCGCGGGTCCAGGGCCGCGGGAACTTGCCGAGCGTCTCGCCGATTGCGGCGTCGTCGCCGCCCTCGATGATGGCGGTAAGGCCGGTCGCCTTCGAGTCGATCACCTCGACGACGCGCGCGTCGACGCCCGCCTTCTTCAGCGCCTCTCCATAGACGCGGGCGATGGCGGCGCGGCGCAGATCCGGCTTGAACACCTTGCCGACCGCCGTCTTCGGCAGCTCCGGCATGACCTCGACATATTTCGGGATCGCGGCGCTCTCGGCGATGTTCGCGGCGGCGTATTTCGCCAGCTCCTCGCCGCTGACCGAGGCCCCCGCGAGAAGCTCCACATAGGCGCAGGGCAACTCGCCCGCATAGGCGTCCGGCTGGCCGATCGCGCCGACGAAGGCGACCGAGGGGTGGGAGATCAACGCCTCCTCGATCATCGCGGGGTCGATGTTGTGGCCGCCGCGGATGATCAGGTCCTTCGCCCGGCCGGTGATCC
>CALFYQ010000338.1 GCA_937952085.1 uncultured Paracoccaceae bacterium
AGATCGGCGGCGACGGCATCTTCACCCCCGCCATGGCCGGCCCGAACCCGGAGCGGCCCTATTCCACCAACAACGCGGGCGATCTGAAGATCACCGGCGCGGCGGGCGGAGCCGAGGGCTCGGCGCGGCTCGTCGTGACGGTGCAGCGCTTCATCGACCCGCCGATCCGCTGAGGGGCGCCAGATGGGATATCTCCATTTCCAGCCCCAGAACGCCCACCGCGTGAGGGTGGAGGCGCGGGACCTTCTGTTCCACGTCCCCACCACCTCGCTCTTCGAGCTCGACGCGCTCGACGGCGAGGTGCTCGGCTTCTTCGCCGAGAAGGGCAAGGTCGGCGAGGACGAGATGCGGGCGCGGTTCCCGGCGGCGGACCCCTCCGCCCTCGCGGAAAAGCTTCGCGGCTATCTGGACCTCGACATCGTGACGGACGGGCGGCCCCTCTCGCCGGAGCGGCCGCCGGTGAAGATCGAGAACTTCCCGCTCTCGACCATCGTTCTGAACGTCAACACCGGCTGCAACCTCTCCTGCACCTATTGCTACAAGGAGGACCTCGACGCGCCGTCGAAGGGCCGGAAGATGGCCTTCGAGACGGCGGTGAAGTCGATCGACCTGCTCTTGCAGGAGAGCCCGGACCGGGAGAGCTACAACATCGTCTTCTTCGGCGGCGAGCCGCTCTCCAATCTCGGGCTGATCCGGGACGTGGTGGCCCATGCCGAGCCCCGTTTCGCGGCGATGGGCAAGGAGGTGAACTTCACGCTCACCACCAACGCCACGCTGCTGAACGAGCAGATCGTCGACTGGCTCGACGCGCACCGCTTCGGTCTCACCGTCTCGATGGACGGGCCAAAGGCGCTGCACGACAAGAACCGCAAGACCGTCGGCGGCAAGGGCTCCTATGACGCGGTGGCGGCGAAGGCGAAGATGCTGCTCGGCCGCTACCGCTCCCGCCCGGTCGGGGCGCGGGTGACGCTGACGGCGGGGGTGACGGCGGTCGAGACCATCTTCGACCACCTGAAGGGCGATCTCGGCTTCGCCGAAGTCGGCTTCAGCCCCGTCACCTCGGGGCAGATGACCGCCTTCAACCTCAACGGCGAGGAGCTTCTCGGCGTCTTCGAGGGGATGAAGGCGCTCGGCCGGCGCTACCACGCGGCGGCGAAGGAAGGGCGGAACCTCGGCTTCTCCAACATGCACCAGCTGATGCAGGACCTCTGGGAGGGCCGCTCCAAGGCGCTCCCCTGCGGCGCCGGCATCGGCATGCTGGCGGTGGACCATGAGGGCGGCATCAATCTCTGCCACCGCTTCACCGGCTCCGAGATGGAGCTTTACGGCGATGTCGAGACCGGCCTCGCCAAGGACCGGCTCGGCCGCTTCCTCGAGAGCCGGCTGGACCGGACCGGCAAGGGCTGCGCCACCTGCCGGATCCGCAATCTCTGCGCGGGCGGCTGCTACCATGAGAGCTACGCCCATTTCTCCGACCCGCTGAAGCCGGCCTACCACTATTGCGACCTGATGCGGGGCTGGGTGGATTTCGGGATCGAGGTCTATGGCGACCTGATCGAGACCGCCCCTTCCTTCTTCCACGACCACATCGCGCCGAGGAGGGCGAACCACAAATGAAGCCGCTCAACCAG
>CALFYQ010000339.1 GCA_937952085.1 uncultured Paracoccaceae bacterium
CGCCGCGCGGAGCGACGCGCGCGAGCGGCGAGAGATCATGCGGCGAGATGGTCTCGAAGGTCTCGGCCAGCGGCAGGTCGGCGCCGCCGATCCGGTGGCGGACGCCGGTCTCCCGCACCCGATCCAGCCAGGCCTCGGCCTTCGCGATGTTGGCTTCGAGCTTGGAGCCGGGCGCGTTCATGGCTTGTCTCCCGAAAGGGCGGCGTGAACCGTGTTCCACCGCTTGATCGACAGGTCGGGGTCGATCTCCCGCATCTCGAGGCTGAGCGCGAAGGGCCGCCCGCCGATGGCCGGCTTCAGGAAGGCCTCCGCCGCGGCGTAGATCGCCTCACTCGCGCCGCGCTTCGCCTCGGCGCTCCGCCCGGCGCCGAGCCGGACCGCCATGTCGATGAAGTCATGGGCGCCGCCATCGGCCATGACGACCACGTCGGCCCGGTGCCCCCGGACGCGGATGCCGCCGAGCGGGAAGAGTCCGCTTTCCACCATCGCGTCGCGGAGCGCCGCGGCGAAGGCCGGGAGATCGACGAGCCGCTCGACGCCGGGGCTGTATTCGAAGGACAGATGGGGCACGTTGACCCTCTACATTTAACTCGTTAAGCAACTAGGCGGGGGCGACGGAGGAGTCAAGCGATGAAGCTCTGCCGGTTTGAATCCGATGCGGCCTGGCGTGTCGGCGCGGTGGTCGAGGGCGGCGTGGCGGATCTGACCGCCCGGTTCGGCTTCGCGACGATGACGGCGCTGATCGAGGCGGGCGGCGTCGACCCGGCCGCGCTGCCGGCCAAGCCCGACGCGCCGGCCAAGGGGCTCCGGCTCGACCAGCCGATGCCGGAGGCGCGACGGGTCTTCTGCATCGGCGTCAACTACATGAACCGGAACGAGGAGTATCGCGACGGCTCGGACGCGCCGGCTTTCCCCTCGATCTTCATGCGCTCCGCCGCCAGCTTCGTCGGCCCGGACGAAGACCTCATCCGCCCGCCGGAATCGCCGCAGCTCGACTATGAGGGGGAGATCGTCCTCGTCATCGGCCGGCCCGGCCGCCGCATCGCGCAGGCGGAGGCGATGCGCCATGTCTTCGGCCTCACCCTGATGAACGAGGGCACGATCCGCGACTGGGTCCGCCACGGCAAGTTCAACGTGACGCAGGGCAAGAACTGGGATGGGTCCGGCGCCATCGGCCCCTGGATCGAGACCGGGCTCGACGCGCTCGACCCGGCCGACCTCCGGATCGAGACGCGGGTGAACGGCGAGCTTCGGCAATCCGACAGCACGGCGTCGATGGCGTTTCCCTTCGCCCGCATCATCGAATACGTCTCCACATTTACGGCGCTCGGGCCGGGCGACCTGATCGCCACCGGAACGCCGACCGGCGCCGGGGCGCGGTTCGACCCGCCCCGCTGGCTGAAGCCGGGGGACGTCGTCGAGGTGAGCGCGCCGGGGATCGGCCTGCTCAGGAACGGGGTGCGGGACGAATGAAGCCGGAGACGATCGAGGCCCTCGCAGCCGCCTATGACGAGGCGGAACGGAGCCGCGTCCAGGTGCGGCAGCCGACGCTCGACCATCCCGGTATGACCATCGAGGACGGCTACACCGTGCAGAAGGCCTGGGTGGCGATGAAGGCGGCGCGCGGCGACCGGATCATCGGCCGCAAGATCGGCCTCACCTCACGCGCCATGCAGCAGGCGAGCCAGATCGACGAGCCGGATTTCGGCGCGCTGATGGAATCGATGATTGTCGAGGACGGCTCGGCGATCCCGGCCGACCGCTTCATCCGCCCGCGCTTCGAGGTCGAACTCGGCTTCTGGCTGAAGGACCGGATCGCCGGGGCCGATGTCACGCTCCGCGACGTCGCCGCCGCCATCGACTGGGTCGTCCCCGCCATCGAGATCATCGACGCGCGCTGCCACCAGAACGACCCGGAGACGGGGCGACCGCGCAAGGTGATGGACACGATCTCCGACAATGCGGCGAACGCCGGGGTGATCTGGGGCGGCCAGCCGAAGCGGCTCGACGCGGTGGACCTCGCCTGGGTGCCGGGCGTCCTCTCGCTCAACGGCGTGGTGGAGGAGACCGGCGTCGCCGCCGGCGTGCTCGGCCACCCGCTGAAGGGCCTCGTCTGGCTGGCGCGGCGGCTCGCGGCGCACGGCACCGCGCTGGAGCCCGGCCAGTTCGTCCTCTCCGGCAGCTTCACCCGCCCGGTCACGGGCAAGCCGGGCGATGTGATCGCCTGCGATTTCGGCCCGCTCGGCCCCCTCACCTGCAGCATCGCGAAAGGCTGACATGAACCGCTTCAAGGACCGGCTGAAGACCGGCGAGCCGCTCTACGGCATCTTCCTCGGCCTCGCCGATGCGATGACCTCCGAGGTGTCCGCCGCCGCGGGCTTCGACTGGCTGCTGATCGACGGCGAGCACGCGGCGAACGACCTCGCCAGCACCATCGCCCAGACCAACGCCCTCTCGCGGCACGATGTGGACGTTTTCGTCCGGCTCCGGGATCGCGACCCGGCGCATCTGAAGCAGCTTCTCGATTTCGGCATCCGCAACTATCTCGTGCCGGTGGTCGACACGGCGGAGCAGGCTGAGGCGCTGGCCCGCGCCACCCGCTATCCGCCCGAGGGCAACCGCGGCGTCGGCATGCTCGGAGCGCGGGCGACGAATTTCGGCCGCAACCCCGGCTATCTGGCCGAAGCCAACAAGGACATCTGCCTCCTCGTCCAGATCGAGACGCGGGTCGGCCTCGCCAACATGGATGCGATCATGGCGGTGGAGGGCGTCGACGGCGTCTTCTTCGGCCCGGCCGACCTTTCGGCCGATTTCGGCCATATCGGCCAGCCCGGCCATCCGGAGGTGGAGGCGGCGATCCTCGCGGGGATCAGGCGCGCCCGCGCGGCCGGCAAGGCGGCCGGCGTGATGACGCTCGACGACCGGCTGATCGCCACCTATCGGGACGCCGGGGCCAACTTCCTTTCGATCGGGCTCGACACCAATCTTCTCGCCAAGGCGGTGGACGCGCTGGCGAAGAAGTGGAAAGGCTGATTTTCGTCACGCCGCCGCCCGATTGCGCTGCGATAGGGTCGGCCGCGGGCCGACGCGGAGGACGCATGCCGGGGGATGCCAGGATGGCGCGGATGATCCGCCGCATCCGGGAGACGTTGACCGAGGTCGCGGAGGCGGCCGCGGCGGCGGAGGCGCTCTGCGCCGAGGCCGGGGCCGACGAGGGGCAGTCCCTCCGCATCGGCCTCGCGCTCGACGAACTGGCGGCGAACGCGCTCGTCCACGGCGCGGTGCGCGAGGAGGCGCCCGACATCCTGATCGAGGTCTGGGTCGACGAGGCCGAACTCAACCTCCGCGTCTCCGCCCGCGGCCCGCGCTTCGACCCGCTCGAGGCGCGGGAGGACCGCGAGGCCTTCGACATCGGCGGCCGCGGGCTGACCATGGTGCTCGCCTTCGCCGAGCGGCTCACCTACGAGCGCGACGGCGAGCGGAACGTGACCACCTTCACCGTCGCCAAGCGCGCCGAACCGGAGGTGGAATGCGGCGAGGATCGGGCATAGTCTTCGCGGGAGAGGGCCTTATGCGCGGAGGCGTGGCGTGGTGACGGCGGCGAACCAGCGCTTTCCCTACCGGCTGGACCGGGTCGCGGACGCCGTCGTGCTCCGCCTCGACGGCACGCACTATCACGCCGACAGTTTCGACGCGCTCCGCCAAGCCCTTGAAGAAGCGGGGAGTTCGGCGGCGGGCGGGCGGGTCGTCGTCGATCTGGGCAAGGTCGTGCTGATCTCCTCGACGGTGCTGCGCGTGTTCCGGGCGGCGCATCTCGCGCTCGCCGAGCGGGGCGGCGCGCTCCACGTCGCCGGCGGCGGAGAACTTGTCGCCAACGTCCTGAAATTCGCCCCGTTCATCCGGCGATATGAGACCGTGGACGAAGCGGCGGCCGGTTTCGGGGCCGCGCGTGGGGAGGAGAACAGATGATCACGATACGGATCGGCGCCGCCCTGGCGCTCGGCCTTCTCGCCGCCTCCGGCGCGGCGGCCGAACCGGTGAAGAGCCTTTGCCAGGTGGAGCTGAAGGAGGCGCCCGAGGCGCCGGCGCGGCGGGCCGAGACGGTCGCCTTCATGAAGCGGGTCGAGGGCCAGGTCCGGGTGCTGCGCCCGAAGGCCTCCGGCGGCTTCGACGAGATGAAGGCCGAGATCGGCATGGAGCTGCGCGCCTCCGACGCGGTGGCGACGGGCGGAAACGGCGCCTTCGACGCCATCTTCACCGACAATTCCACGCTCACCGGCGTCGCCGACACCTGCGTCGAGATCTCGACCTATCTCTACGATGCGGCGGCGAAGACCGGGGAATTCCGGATGCGGCTCGGCCGCGGCGTCGTCTCCGTGGCGGCGGGCGAGGTGGCGAAAAGCGCGCCGGGGCGCATGAGCGTGATGATCCGCGACGACGCCAATCTGGCGGTGACGGGCACAAGAATCGTGATCAGGGCGAACTGACATGAAATTGCGCTGGGGGGGGATGGCCGCGACGCTTCTGCTTGCGGCCTGCGCGACGGAAGAGGCGGCCCGGCTGGGGCCGACGGACTGGGACGCGGCGGCGGTCTCCGCCCGCCTCGGCGCGGGGCCGGGGGATCCTTGGTGCGGCTACATGGCCGATCTTCGCGCCGCGATCGACGGCGCCGGCCCGCTGCCCGACGAGGCGACGCGCATGGCCGCGCTCGAGGCGGTGCGCGCCGAGGCGCGGGACGCGAAGGGCGGCGATCCCTACTGGCCGTTCCGGAAATCGCTCATCTGCGAATACGCGGCCAGCGCCGCCGAGGAGGCCGCCGTCTTCGAATGGGTGACGGTGGATCAGTTCCTCTCCGCCGCCGAGAAGGCCGCGACGGCGGAGCCGGACGGCCTCTCGCCGCTCGTCCCGGTCTTCGACCATCTCTCCGGCGGCGAGCCCGAGAGCCTCGCGCCGGTGGACCTCTCGAACCCCGCCTATTGCGACGAATACGAGACGACCGAACTCGCGCTCTCTCAGCAGCGCGGCGGCATCGTGCAGGCGGTGGGCTTCCCGGGCTCGCTCCAGCGCGCGCCGGACTGGTTCGCGGTCGTCCAGGTCGCCTATCACCGCTGGGGCCGGGAGGTGCAGGAGCGCAAGCGCCTCGCGCAGCAGCGCGTTGCGCTCGGCGACGCGCCGCTCTATTGCCGCCGGTTCCACAGCGCCTTCGAAGGCTCCAAGCAGTTCGCGATCAAGGACAACCTTATCTTCCTGCTGCCCGAGCTGGACGACCCGGACAAGGCCGGCCATCTCGTCATCCGGGACGCCGAGGGGCGCGAGATCGTGCTCGACAAGGTGCTCGCCGCCGCCCAGTTCGAGCCGGACGGCAGCGAGGGCGAGCCGGTGGACTTCTTCCCCGAAGACCTCGCCGCCTCCGCCGCGCTGAAAGGCGCGGTGGACCGCACCAACGCGCTGCCGCCGCCGCGGGTCTTCACCATTCTCTTCGACTACAACAGCCGCCAGCCGGAGGCGGGCGATCCGCAGGTTCCGCTGCTTCAGGCCGAGCTGGCGAGCCGAGATCCGGCGGAGCCGCTCCGCATCGCGCTCTCCGGCCACGCGGACTGCGTCGGGCCGCGCTGGTACAACACGATGATCTCGGAAGACCGCGCCCGCGCCGTCTTCGACGGCATCATCAAGCCGGCGCTCCTCTCCCGCGGCTTCTCGGAGGCGACCCTCGCCGACAAGAAGCGGTTCAAGCTGGTCGGCCTCGGCGAAAGCGCGCCGGCGGTGGAGCCCGAAGGCCGCTGCGCGCCGACCGAGGAAAACCGGCGCGTCGTCGTCGTGGTGCAATAGGGGAGGGGGCCGGCGCGCCGGCCCCTCTCCGTCTCAGGCCGCCTTCGGCAGCGTCGCCGCCAGCGCGACGGTGGCGAGCGCGGCCTGCGCCGCCTCCGCCCCCTTCTTCACGAAGTGATCGGTGAAAAAGGCCTCGTGCGCCGGCGTCTCCTGAAAATGGTGCGGCGTCAGCACCACCGAGAAGATCGGCACGCCGGTGGAAAGCTGCGCGGTCATCAGCCCGCCCACCACCGTCTCGGCCACGAAGTCGTGCCGGTAGATGCCGCCATCAACCACGAAGGCGGCGCCGACGATCCCGTCATAGAGGCCGGTCTTCGCGAGCCGCTGCGCGAGGAGCGGGATCTCGAAGGCGCCCGGCACGTCGTAGACATCCGTCACGGCCGCGCCGTTGGTCCGCCGCGCCACCTCGTCGAGAAAGCCGATGCGGGCCTGATCGACGATGCGGTCATGCCAGCGGGCCTCGATGAAGGCGAAGCGGAGTTTCTGGGTTTCGGTGCTCTGATTCATCGTCTGCTCCGGTCTCGTGAAGCGTTGAATCAGGGCGACGAACGCGCGCGCAGGCGCGATGCGCCCGCGACGTTCGCTCGTTCTCTCTCATCCGGACTTTGACCGTCGGCCCCGGAATTTCGCCGGGTCTGCTGACCCCGCGCGGCCTTGCGGCCGCACGGGCGCTCGCGGGCTTTCACCGCCGGTGGGGAATTTCGCCCCGCCCCGAGAACGCGCCGCCCGGTTATCGGGCGACGCGGCACGCTAGCGCGGCCGGGCGCGGAGGTCCACTAGACCGCGAACTGGTAGGTCGCCGCCTCGTAGCGGAAGCCATCGCCCATCGCCTCGAGAAAGCCGACCGCGGGGAAGGGCATGTGATAGCCGGTGAAGGGCACGCCATCGGCCGCGACCATGCCGAGGAGGCGCTTCCGCGTCGCCACGGCCTTCTCCTTGTCCATGTCGAAGGCGACATGCCATTCCGGCTTCTGCACCGAGGCGACGAAATGGTTGGCGGTGTCCGCCAGCAGCATCAGCCGCCGCCCCTCGCTCTCGATGTGGAAGGCGAGCATGCCCGGGGTGTGGCCGGAGGCGTCCACCGCTTCGACGCCGGAGACGACGGCGTCGCCCGGCTTGATGAAGGTGAACTTTTCGGCCAGCGGCTTCACATTGGCGGCGACGATCTTGGCCACCCGCTCGGTGCCCCCCGAAAGCCGCTCTTCCGGCGTCCAGAAGTCGAACTCCGCCGCGCCGGCGACGTAGCGCGCGTTCGGAAAGGCCGGCGCGCCGCCCTCCATCAGCCCGCCGATATGGTCGGGGTGGAAATGGGTGATGACGACGACGTCGATCTGGTCCGGCGCATAGCCCGCCGCCTCGAGGCTGGCGAGAAGCTTGCCGCGCCCCGCCTCGCGCGCGCCGGCGCCGTTGCCGGTGTCGAACAGAACCAGCTCCTTGCCGGTGTTGACGACGATCGGCGTGAAGTTGTTCTCGAACTTCGCCGTCGGCAGGTCGTTCTCCGCCATCAGCGCGGCCACGTCCTCGGGGAACTGGTCCTGCCCGAAGATCGGGTGCGGGCCGTCGAAGACGCCCGAGCCGTCCCAGACGGCGGCGACCTCGAAGCCGCCGAGCGTCACGCGGTGGGCGTGCGGGCGGAGCGGGCCGAGCATCGGCGCGGCGGCGAAGGCGGGGGCGGCGGCGCCGGCGGCGAGGCCGGCGAGCGCGGCGCGGCGGGTGATACGGGATGTCATGGCGTCCTCCTCTTCGGGATTGGGCGTCAAATCGCGGGCCGCAAGATAGCGCGGCGGATGCGCGGCGCCCCTCACGATCGCATCAGCGGGCGCGGCATTTTGCGCGGGGTCGGGCTCAGCCGAAGGCGCCGGTGACGCGGGCGAGAATCTGGAAGGCGCGGCCGGTCCGGGTGTCGGCCGCCTCGACGATCAAGGGGTCCGCGCCAAGCTCTCCGGCCATGCGGCGGACGAACCGGTCGAACCGCCGGAGGAAGTGCAGCGCGCCGTCCCGGAAGACGACGTCTGAGCGCATGCGCGCCCGGACGAGGGCGAGCGCCACCTCGTCCGTCACCCCGCCGCAGGCCGCCGTCTCCTCGCCCCGCGCGCCGGCGGCGTAGCGGCGCCAGTCCTCCGGCGTCGCCTGGGCGGCGGCGAGGTCCTCCATGTAGAGCCCGTCTTCGGAGAAGAGCGTCAGCACGTCCTCCGCCGCCTGCATCAGTTCGGCGAATTCGGGGTCCCTCAGCATCGCCTTCAGCGCGGCGAAGCCGGCCTTGTCGGCCTTGTCGCGCGGGAAATCGAGCGCGCGGACGACGCTGGTCCAGCGCACGCCCTCGGTGGGCGGCGCGGCCTCCTGCGCAAGGGGGAGGGCGGGCTGCGCCTCGTCCGGCGCCTTCGGCGGCTGGGTCCGCTTCGCATCCCGCCGCGCCGCGCTCTCGCGCCCCTCGATCCGGGCGATTAGGCTCCGCGTCTCGCCGATGGCGGATTCGATCCGGGCGAGCCGCGCCTCGAGCGCGCCGTTCGCCGGCGCGGCCGCCTGGGCCGGCGGAGGCGGCGGCGCCGGAAGCGGCGCGCCGGAGAGGAGCGCGACCAGACGCTCCGCCTCCGCCCGCGCCGCCTCGGCGCGGGAGAGCAGAAGCGCCGCGAAGAGAAACAGCGCCGGCGGCGCGACGGCGGCGAGAAGGAAGAGAAGCGCCTCGAGCGCCGCCGGCTGCGGCGCCGCGGTCGGGTCCGAATACCAGCCGACCGCGTAGGCCGCGACGCCCGCCACCCATAGGAGCGACAGCGCCGCCGCAAGGGCGAGCGGCCGGTCCGCGCCGATCCGGCTCAGGAAACCGGGCCGCTCCGTCTCGCTCACCGGCGCGCCTCTCCGCCGCCCGCCGTCAGCGGAACTCGACAGAGAGGATCTCGTAGCTCTTGCCGCCGCCCGGCGTCATCACCTCGACGCTGTCGCCCGCCTCCTTGCCGATTAGCGCGCGCGAGCGGGGAGCGGATGTTGAGCTTGCCTGCGGTGACGTCGGCCTCGGTCTCGCCGACGATCTGATAGGTCTTCTCCGCGCCGTCGTCGTCGTCGGCCAGCACGATGGTCGCGCCGAACTTGATCGAGGAGCCGCTGAGCTTGGTCGGGTCGATCACCTCGGCGCGGGAGATCAGGCCCTCCAGTTCCTTGATGCGGCCCTCGATGAAGGACTGCCGCTCCCGCGCGCTGTGATATTCGGCGTTCTCGGAGAGGTCGCCATGCTCGCGCGCCTCTGCGATCGCCCGGATCACCGCCGGGCGCTGCATCGATTTCAGGTCCTTCAGCTCGTCGTTGAGCGCCGCGTAGCCCGACGCGGTCAGCGGAACCTTCTCGACCATGCGCCCGTCCTTCCCGTTTTGGCCTCTCTGGGCCTGAATGCAGGGCGCGCCCGCCGCAATCCTCGCGGCGGGCGCGCCCGTATCGTCGGCTAGATGATAGGCGCCGCCGATTTGGGTTGCAAGCCGAGCAGGGGGCGGGAATCTGGGCGGAAAGGGGGCGGCGATGACGAGAAATGGCCTTGGAGAGGCCGCCTTGCCCGGCCTTGCGCCGGCGGAGGAGGCGGGGCCCGAGGGCCATCGCGCCCGGCTGCGGGCGCGGTTCGACCGGGGCGGCGCCGCGGCGCTGGCCGATTACGAGATGCTGGAGCTCGTCCTCTTCGCCGCCATCCCGCGGCGGGACGTGAAGCCCATCGCCAAGGCGCTGATCCGGGAGTTCGGAAGCTACGCCGCCGTCCTCGCCGCGCCGGTTTCCCGGCTCCGGGCGGTGGAGGGGATGGGCGAGGCGGCGGCGCGCCAGCTCAAGATCGTCGAGGCCGCGGCGCATCTCCTGGCGCAGGGCCGGGTGATGAACCGCCGGAGCCTCGCCTCGTTCGCCGCGGTCGCCGACTATCTTCGCGCGGTGATGGGGCATCTCGACCATGAGGAGACGCGGCTCCTCTTCCTCGATCGCAAGAACGCGCTCATCGCCGATGAGCGGCACGGCCGCGGCACGGTCGATCACGCGCCGATCTATCCGCGGGAGGTGGCCAAGCGCGCGCTGGAGCTCGGCGCCTCCGCCCTCGTCATGGCGCACAACCACCCTTCGGGCGACCCGACGCCCTCGCAGGCCGACATCGAGACGACGAAGCGCATCCGCGCCGCGCTCGACGCCGTGGGGGTCACGCTCCACGACCATCTCGTCATCGGCCGCGACGGCGAGGCGAGCTTCCGCGCCCTCGGCCTCATCTGACCCCGCCCTGCCTGAGCGCCAGCGCCGCGAAGAGCCCCAAAGCCGAAAGCGCCGCGCCGATCAGGAAGGCGCCGCCGCCCCAGAGCGGATAGGCCCAGGCGGCGGCGAGGCTGGCCGCGGCCATGCCGATCCCGCCCGCGACGGCGCCGGCGAGGCCCTGCGCGGTGGAGGCGAGGGCGGGGCCGGCGGCGCGGCCGGCGATCTCCACCCCGCCGAGATAGGCCGCGCCGAAGGTGAGCGCATGGGTCGCCTGAAGCGGCCAGAGGAGGGCGAGCGAGGGGTCGAACGCCATCGCCACCCAGCGCAGCACGCCCGCCGCCGCGGCCAGCGCCACCGCCCCCGCCGCGCCCCAGCGGGCGAGCAGCGCCCGGCCGAAGCCGATCATCAGCACCACCTCGCAGAGGACGCCGAAGGCCCAGAGCGCGCCGATCGTCTCGTCGCCGATCCCCGCCTCGCGCCAGTGCAGCGAGCCATAGGCGTAGATCGGCGCATGGGCGCCGTTGAGCGCGCCCATCGCCACCATCAGGAGCAGGAAATCCCGCCGCCCGACAAGCGCCAGCGCATCGGCGAGGCGCGGCGTCGGCAGGGGCGCGCCCGCCCCGCCCGGATGGCGAAGCCCGAACGGCGCGCAGGCGAGATAGCAGATCACGATCCACCAGAGCGCCGCGTCCGAGCCGAAGGCGGAGACGGCGACGCCGCCGAGAAGGTTGGCGACGAGGAAGGCAGCGGAGCCGACGCCCCGCGCCGTCGAATAGGCGAAGCCCTCGCGCGCCGCGGCGCGGAGCGTCAGCGCGTCGCCGATCGGCGCAAGCCCGGCCACCGCCGCCGCCGCGAGGATCGTCGCCGCATAGAGCGCCGGCCGCGCGCCCGCGGCCTCATGCGCGAGGTAGAAGAGCGCGGCGAGGACGGAGATCAGCGCCAGCGCCCGCCGCGGCCGCCCGGCCCGATCCGCCGCGTAGGGGACGGCGAGCCCCATGAAGACGCGCACCGCGATGGAGGCCGCCATCAGCCCGCCGATCTCGCCGGGCGCCAGCCCCCAGTCGGCGAGCCAGAGCGGCCAGAACGGGAGATAGGCGCCAAGCGCGAGGAAGAGGAAGGCGTAAAAGGCCGAGGCGCCGAAAAGGGCCCGGTTCAACGCCCCGCTCCGGCGCGCCCCGTCACAGCTCCGCCGCTTCGCGGAGCGCAAGGTCGCCGATGGCGGCGATGTCGGCGAAGGGGAGGATCGGCCGGTCCGTCTCCGGCCGGTCGTCGCTGACCACGGCGCGGATCGTCGGGTCGTCCGCCGCGATCAGCGCCGCGCCGGTGGCGGCGCGCCAGACCTCGAGCTTCGGGTGCCGGTCCCGCTTCCAGCCCTCGACCAGAACGATGTCGACCGGCGAGAGCCGCGCCAGCAACGCCTCCAGCGGCGGCTCCGCCGCGCCCCGAAGCTCATGCAGGATCGCGAAGCGGGCGGAGGAGGCGACCAGCACCTCCCGCGCCCCGGCCTGCCGGTGGCGGAAGCTGTCCTTCCCCTCCTGATCGAGGTCGAAGCCGTGATGCGCGTGCTTCAGGGTGGAGACCGAAAGCCCCCGCCCCGCCAGTTCCGAAACCAGCCGCTCCATCAGGGTCGTCTTGCCGGCGTTCTTCCAGCCGGTGACGCCGAAGACCTTCACTCGCCATGCTCCCGCGCATCGATCCGTGCGGCCTCGATAGCCTCAGCCGCGCCGGGGGTGAAGACGGGCGCGGCGGGCGGCGCGGGAAATCGCGCGCCGCCCGGGCGCGCCCGGCTCAGAAATCCAGCCCGTAGGTCGTCGCGGCGGTGCGGCGGAACAGTTTGTCCTTCTCCTCCTCCGAGGCGCCGGCGGAGAGGCGGAAGAAGGCGTTCCACATGTTGGTGTAGCTCACCTGCCCCTTGTCGACCGGGAAGTTCGACTCGAACATCGCCCGGTCGACGCCCCAGAGATCGATGCAGGTCTCGATATAGGGCCTCCAGGCGGCGGCGAGGTCCTCCGAGGTTGGCGGCAGGTCCCAGGTCTCGAAGCCGAAGCCGACCGAATGCATCGCGAGCCCGCCGAGCTTCACCCGCGTGTTCGGCCGCGCCGCCAGCGCCGCCATCTTCTCCCGCCAGACCGGGAACAGCTCCTCCCGCCGCCCGGCGTATGAGGCGATGCCGGTGACGCCGCCGACATGGTCGACCACGATCGTGGTGTCGGGGGCCCGGTCCACCAGAACCAGAAGGTCGTCGAGCTGCGACTGGAACGACCAGGTGTCGAGCACGAGGCCCTTCCGGCCCATCTCCCGCACGCCCGCGGCGACCGCACCCTCCCGCATCATTCCGTCCGGCGGGATGACGACGGAGCCGATGATCGCCGGGTCGTCCGATTTCGCCATCGGGCAGCGGATTCCGACGAGCCGGCCGTTCCCCGCCTCGATCAGCGCGTCGAGCACGCGCGCGACCTCGGCGCCGAGCATCAGGTTGGCGTTGCCGACGATGCCGGCGCAGATCCGCGTCGGGCCATAGTGGCCGCTATCGGCCATCGACGCCGCGCCGACTGCGAACTCCACCTCGCCGACCGTCGCCAGCTCCCGAGGCCCGTCCTTCCGGTGCATCGCGCCGCACTGGATGTAGATGGTGGCGACGATGTTGTGGCCGGAATTCACGTCTTCCAGCAAGTCGTGGAACAGATACCGCCCGCCCGGCCGCTCCCAGAGGTGGTGATGCGGGTCGAGGATCGGCCGCTCCGGCTCCATCGGCGCCTCGAGCCGCTTCGCCAGCCAGTCCGGCCGCACCGGCAGATGCGGCATCTTCACCTGTTCCATCCGTCCCTCCCGTTTTGCGGCATGGGAGGGGGGCGAAGGGGACGCGTCAAGGGCGGGAGGTCAGGGACGGAGCGAAGGGAAGGGCGCGCCATCACGACGGCCGCTTCGAGCCCTTCTGAGAAGCCGCCCACAACGCAGCGAACGGCGGCTTCTCTCAGCCCGTCGAAAACGTGTCAGAACTAGCCTCGTTTTGGCCGGGAGTTTTATCCCCGCTAACTCACAGTCGATGCAGGGTGCGTTTCAGCGGGACAGAAACGACCGTTTCTGTCGGCGTCTGAAAGCGGCCGTTCGGCGAATGACCGAAAGGTCCGCCACGGGACCTTTGCTGGCTGGCCTGACCCTGCCCCTCACACCCGATGCCGGATCGCTTCCCAGGCCGCCTCGGCGCTGTCGACGAACTCGAAGAGGTCGAGGTCGCCCCGCGAAATCGTGCCGGCGTCGGCTAGCGCCTCCCAGTTGACGATGCGCTTCCAGAAGTCGGCGCCGAAGAGGAGGACGGGCATCCGCTCCATCCGCTCGGTCTGGATCAGCGTCAGGGTCTCGAAGAGCTCGTCGAGCGTGCCGTAGCCGCCGGGGAAGACCGTGATCGCCTTCGCGCGCATCAGGAAATGCATCTTGCGGATGGCGAAGTAGTGGAAGTTGAGGCTGAGCTGCGGGGTGACGTGGAGGTTCGGCGCCTGCTCGTGCGGCAGGACGATGCCGAGGCCGATGGAGCGGCCGCCGACCTCCTCCGCGCCGAGATTCCCGGCCTCCATCACGCCCGGTCCGCCGCCGGTGCAGATGACAAGCTCGCCGCCGCCGCGATGGAGGCTCTCCTTCGTCACGATCCGGGCGAAGGCGCGCGCCTCCTCGTAATAATCCGCCAGTTCCGCCAGGACCGGCGTCGCCGCCTTGTCCCGGTCTTCGGGGCGCGGGATGCGCGCGCCGCCGAACATGACGATGGTGCTCTCCACCCCCGCCGCGCGGAACACGCTTTCGGGCTTGTCGAGCTCGAGCTGGAGCCGCACCCCCCGCAGCGGGTCGGACCGCATGTAGTCCGGGTCCACATAGGGCAGGCGGTAGTTGGGGTGGGCCGTCTGGGGCGTCGTCGGCACATTCGCGGTGTGGCCGAGATCATCCTCGAGCGGCGTCAGCACGGATATGCGGTCTCGCGGCGCGTTCATGTCCATCCCGGCTCGCCGCCGGCGCTCGATTGCGCGGCGGGCGGGGCCATCGTATAGCCTCGCCCCGGCCGAAAACAGACCCGGAGAGACCCGATGAGCCACGCCGCGCTCGAAGCCGCGATCGAGGCCGCCTGGGAAGGGCGGGACGCCCTCACCCCCGCCACGAAGGGCGAGGCGCGCGAGGCGGTCGAATCCGCGCTCGACATGCTGGACAAGGGCGCCCTCCGCGTCGCCGAGAAGGGCGAGGGCGGCGCCTGGCGCGTCAACCAGTGGGCCAAGAAGGCCGTGCTCCTCTCGTTCCGGCTCAACGACATGGCGCCGATCCCAGGCGGCCCCGGCGCCTCCGGCTGGTGGGACAAGGTGCCCTCAAAGTTCGACGGCTGGGGCGAGAACCAGTGGCGCGCCGCCGGCTTCCGGGCCGTCCCCAACTGCGTCGTCCGCCGCTCCGCCTATATCGCCAAGGGCGTCGTCCTGATGCCCTCCTTCGTCAATCTCGGCGCCCATGTCGGCGAGGGGACGATGGTGGACACCTGGGCCACGGTCGGCTCCTGCGCGCAGATCGGCAGGAACGTGCATCTCTCCGGCGGCGTCGGCATCGGCGGCGTGCTGGAGCCGTTGCAGGCCGGCCCGGTCATCATCGAGGACGATTGCTTCATCGGCGCCCGCTCCGAGGTGGTCGAGGGCGTGATCGTGCGGGAGGGCTCGGTCCTCGGCATGGGCGTCTATCTCGGCCAGTCCACCAAGATCGTCGACCGGGCGACCGGCGCCGTGAGCTATGGCGAGGTGCCGGCCGGCTCCGTCGTCGTCTCCGGCACGATGCCCTCGACCGGCGGCGTCAGCCTCTATTGCGCGGTGATCGTGAAGCGGGTGGACGCGAAGACCCGCTCCAAGACCTCGATCAACGAGCTTCTGCGCGACTGAGGGCGCCGTTTCGCCCGCGAGAGCGAAACCCGCAGCGAAAGGGAGCAAGAGATGACGGGCATCGGCTGGATCGGTTCGATCCTCCTCGGCGGCCTCGCCGGCTGGATCGCGGAGAAGATCATG
>CALFYQ010000340.1 GCA_937952085.1 uncultured Paracoccaceae bacterium
AGGCCGACAAGCTTTCGGGCGAGATCGCGGTGCGCGGCGTGAACCACGGCCCGGCTTCGAGCGGCCTCCACGGCGCCGCCTGCGCGGCCCCCGAGGGCAAGGCGACGGCCGTCCTCGGCGGCGAGGAGGGCGGGCGCGATCTCCTGATGCGGATGATGGCGGGCCTCGTCGAGCCGGACCAGGGCCGCGTCACGATCGGCGGCAAGACGATCTGCGACGCGCCGATGCCGGTCGTCGCGCGCTCCCTCGCTTATGTCTCGCCGGACGCGGCGTTCTTCAGCGGCACGCTTGAGGACAACCTCACCTACGGCCTGAAGCGGAGCCCAGCCCTCCTCGAGAACGACGAGCGGGAGGACGCCGCGACCCGCCTTGCGGAGGCGCTCCAGACCGGCAACATCGCCGCCAACCCGCTCGGCGACTGGACCGATTACAAGGCGGCCGGCGTCTCCGGAGCGACCGAACTTCGCGCCCGCATCGTCGATCTCGCCGGCAAGGTCGGGCTTGCGGACGAGCTCTACCATCTCGGTCTCCGCGCCCGGCTCGATCCGGCGAAGAAGCCGGAACTCGCCGCCGAACTCCTCTCCGCGCGGCGCGAACTGCGAGAGGCGGCCGCGGCGGATGGCGAGATCGCCGACGTGGTGGAGTTCTGGGAGGAGGACCGCTTCAACGGAAACGCCTCGCTCCTCGAGAACATTCTCTTCGGCACACCGGCGAACGCGCGCGCCTCCGCCGCCGAATACGCCGAGGACCGGGAGCTCATGGCCATCCTCGACGAGGTCGGCGCCACCGGCCCGCTCCTCAAGGCGGGGCTGGCGATGGCGGAGCAACTCGTCGAGCTTCTCGGCGCGGTGGACGAGTCTTCCGCCCTCCTCGACAGTTTCCCGGACTATCCGAAGAAGGACATCCTCGCCGCGGCGGATATCGTCGAAGCCTCGAAGCGGCCCGACTGGGCTCCGAAGGACGACGCGCGGCGCATCCTTCTCGGCTTCGCCCTCGCCTTCACCCCGGTCAGGGACCGGCTCGACGTGATGGACGACGAGCTGGAGGCGGAGCTTCTGGCCGCCCGCGCCCGCGCCATCCCGGCGCTCCAGGGCGACGACCGCGTCGTCTCCTTCGGCGAAGACCGGTATTCGCCCGCCCTCTCCGTTTCGGAAAACCTGCTCGACGGCAAGCGCCGCTATGACCGGCGCAGCGCCTGGCGGCGCTTCGACGCCTTCGTCGAGGCGGCCATCGAGAAGGGCGGCCTCCGCCCCGCCATCACCGAGATCGGCCTCGACTCGCAGGTCGGCGCCGGCGGCTCCGGCCTTTCGGCGGCGACCCGCCGCCGCGCCGCGCTGATCCGCGCGCTGCTCCGCCGCACCGACATCCTCATCGTCAACGGCGTCGCCATGAGCGCCGCGCCGGAAGACGCCGACATGCGGAGCGCGATCCGCGCGGAGACGGCGGGCCGCACGCTGGTGATGGCGCTGACCGCGTCGGACGCCGCCGGCGAATTCGACCATGCGATCGTCGTGCGGCCGGATGGCGGGCTCCGAGAGGGGCCGCCGGCGAAGGTGATGGAGGCCGCTTGATGGGCGCGCCAGAGGAAGGGAGCCGGGCATGAGCCTGAACAAGGCGGTCGAGACGATGCAGGAGACGCCGATCTTCTCCGGCGTCGATCCAAAACGGCTTCGCCTCCTCGCCTTCATGTCGGAGAGCCTGACCTACCGCGCGGGCGAGCTTCTGTTCGACCAGGGCGAGGAGGGCGACAGCGCCTTCGTCACCCTATCCGGCTCCGCCTCCGTCCTCATCCGCATCGGCGGGGAGCGACGCGAAGTGGCGGTGATCGGGCCGAAACAGGTCTTCGGCGAGATGGCGGTGCTCTGCGACATCCCCCGCACCGCCGCCATCGCCGCCAAGACCGACCTCCAGGTGCTGCGGATCGACCGGGACGCGTTTCTCAAGCTCCTCGCCGAGTTCCCCGAGGTTTCGCTCCAGGTGATGCGCTTCCTCGCCGCCCGGCTGGAGAAGACGACGCAGGATCTCGGCAAGGCTCAGGCCCGGATCCGCGAACTGGAGGCGAAGGAGTGAACGGGCCGGCGCCCGATCTTTCCGCCCTTCTCGGCGCCGCCGGCGCTGAGACCTTCTTCGGGCTGCCGCCCTGCCCCGACCTCGCCGCGCTCGACGCGCCGGCGGCGCTGCTCGGTGTCCTCGGCGCCTCGCCCTATCGCGCCGTCGGCCCCTATTGCCGGAACGGCTCGGCCGCGCTCCGCGCCGCTTCGGGAACCTTCGCCGGCCTTCTCGCGAACCACGATTTCGACCTTGGAGGCCCGGTTTTCCCGGCGGGGTCGCGCCCGGCGGTGGACGCCGGCGATCTTCCCTTCCACGAGACCGATTTCGCCGCCAACCGCGCCGCGATCCGCGCCGCCTCGGCCGCGATTCTGGCCAAAGGCGCCGTCCCGATCCTGATCGGCGGCGACGATTCCGTCCCGATTCCGATGCTGGAGGCGCTCGGCGCCGTCACCGACCGGCTGACCCTCCTGCAGATCGACGCGCATATCGACTGGCGGGATGAGCACATGGGCGAGCGGTGGGGCCTTTCCTCGACCATGCGCCGCGCCTCGGAGATGAGCCACGTCGCCGGAATCGTCCAGCTCGGCGCCCGCAGCCTCGGCTCGGCGAAGCCGGAAGATGTCGCAGCCGCCGAATCATGGGGCGCGAAGCTCATCCCGGCCGAGACGTTCCGCGCCGGTGGAATCGCGGCCGTGCTCGACCACATCCCGGAGGGCGGCGACCTCGCGATCTGCTTCGACGCGGACGCGTTCGACCCCGCGCTCGTCCCCGCCGTGATCGGCCGCGCGCCGGGCGGGCTGACCTATCCCGAGGCGGCCGCGCTCCTGAAAAGCGCCGCCGCGAAGGCCCGGATCCGGGC
>CALFYQ010000341.1 GCA_937952085.1 uncultured Paracoccaceae bacterium
AATGGGGCGAGGCTTCGCCGGCGGACCTGCCGGCGCTGCTCGACGCCGCCTTCGACGCGGCGGGGGAGGCGCGGCGCCCGGCCGAGGCCGCGCATCCGAGGCTCCTCATCCTCGGCCCGCGCGAATCCCGCGGCTTCTCGGCCGATCTCGTCATCCTCGGCGGCCTCGTCGAAGGCGCCTGGCCGGCGCCGCCGCCGGTCGACCCTTGGCTCAGCCTGCCGCTCCGCACGGCGCTCGATCTGCCCTCGCCCGAACGCCGGGTCGGCCTCGCCGCGCTCGACTTTCTCGGCGTCGCGGCCGCGCCCCGCGCCATCCTCACCCGCCCGCTCCGCGCCGACGGGGCGCCGACCGTCGCCTCCCGCTGGCTGATCCGCCTCGCGACGCTGGCCGAGGCTGCGGACAAGGGCGCGCTCGACGCCATGCGCGCCCGCGGCGCCGCCCGCCTTGCCCGCGCCGCCGCCCTCTCCCGCCCGCCCGAGATCGAGCCCGCGAAACGTCCGGAACCGAAGCCCGCCGTCGCCGCCCGCCCGAAACGCCTTAGCGTCACCGAGATCGAGCGGCTGATCCGCGACCCCTACGCGATCTACGCCCGCCACGTTCTCCGTCTCCGCGTCCTCGACGAGCCCGGCGCCGCCGCCGACGCGCGGGACCGGGGCGAGGCGCTCCACCTCGCCGTCGAGCGCTTCGTCAGCGAGACGATGGCCGAACTCCCGCCCGACGCCGCCGCCCGCTTCGACCGGATCGCCGCCGAGGCCGTCGCCGCCTCCGTCGCCCGTCCGGCCCAGGCCCTCGCCTGGCGCGCCCGCCTCGCCCGGCTCCGCGACTGGTTCCTCGAAACGGAGGCGGCCCGCCGCGCGGAGGGCGCCCCGGTCGCGCTCGAGGCGAAGGCCGAGATGGCGGTCGAAACCGCCGCCGGCCCGCTCACCCTCACCGGCCGGGCCGACCGCGTGGACCGGCTCCGCGAAGGCGGCCTCGCGATCTATGATTACAAGAGCGGGTCGGTCCCCTCGCAAAAGCAGGTCGCGCTTTTCGCCAAGCAGCTTCCGCTCCTCGCCCTTCTCGCCGAGCGGGAGGGGTTCGAGGGCCTGCCGGCCGAGCCCGCCGCGCGGCTCGCCTATCTCGCCCTTTCGGGCGCCGGGGAGGGGGGAAAGGAGACCGCGGTTCCGCTCGACCCCGGGGCCGCCGACGGCCTCCGCCGCCTCCTCGACGCCTTCGCCGACCCCGAAACCCCCTATCTCTCCCGCGCCTATCCCGAGGTGACCCGCGCCGCCGGCGACTACGACCACCTCGCCCGGTTCGGCGAATGGGCCGACCGGATCGCCGAGGCCGCCCCGGCCGGCGCGCCGAAGGCGCCGCTCGAATGAGCGCCGAGCGCGAGGCGGCCCGCATCGCGCAGCGCCGTGCGGCGGACCCGGCGCGCTCTGTCTGGGTCGCGGCCAACGCCGGCTCCGGCAAGACCACGGTGCTGACCGAGCGTGTCGCCCGGCTCCTCCTCGAAGGCGCCCGGCCCTCCGCCATCCTCTGCCTCACCTTCACCAAGGCGGCGGCGGCGGAGATGCGGGCGCGGCTCTTCCGCCTCCTCGGAGCCTGGGCGATGCAGCCGGAGGCGGATCTCCGGGCCACGCTGGAGCGCCTCACCGGCGCGCCCTTCGCGGGCGATCTCGCCCCGGCCCGCCGCCTTTTCGCCGCCGCGCTGGAGACGCCGGGCGGCCTTCGGATCGAGACGATCCACGCCTTCTGCGACGGCGTCCTCCGCCGCTTCCCGCTCGAAGCCGGCGCGCCGCCCGGCTTCCGAACCATGGAGGAAGGCGAGAAGAACCAGGAGATCGCTGCGCTTCTCGACCGGATGGCGGCGGAAGGCGGCCGGGCGCGTAAGGCGCTCGAAGCCGTCGCCGCGCTCGCCAGCGAGGCCGCCATCGCCGACCTCGCCGCCGAGATCGCCCGCGCGCCTGGCCGCTACCCGCTCCCCTTCGCGCCCGAGGCGATTTCCGCCGCTTTCGGCGTCCCGCACCCGCCGGACCCGGCGACCGCCCGCCGCGCCGCCTTCGCCGCGCTCGACCTCGCCGCGCTCGCCCGCGCCATCGTCGGCTGGGAACAGGGCACCGCGAAGGAGGCGGAACGCGCCGGTGCCCTCGCCGCGGCGCGAGAGGAGGCGCCGGAGGCGCTGGCCGCCGCCCTCGTCGCCGTGCTCCTCACCGCGAAAGGGGCGCCGCTCGCGAAGCTCTCGACCAAGTCCTCGCTCGCCGCCGAGCCCGATCTCGACGCGCTCGCCGCTCGCCTCGCCGAAACCGCGCAGCTGATCGCGGACGCGGAAAAGGCCGTCGCCGCGGCGGACCGGGCGATCCGCCTCCACGGCTTCGCCGCCGAATTCCTGCCGCGCTGGGAGGCGCGGAAGGCCGCGCTCGGCGCGCTCGACTTTGGCGACCTGATCGGGCGGACCCGCGCCTTGCTCACCGGCTCCGAGGCCGCCGCCTGGGCGCTCTGGCGGCTCGACGGCGGCATCGACCACATCCTGATCGACGAGGCGCAGGACACCTCGCCCGAGCAATGGGAGGTGATCGGCGCCATCGCCGACGAGCTCCGCGCGGGGGAGGGGGCGCGGGCCGGCCGCACCGTCTTTGTCGTCGGCGACGAGAAGCAGTCGATCTATTCGTTCCAGGGCGCGGACGCGGACACCTTCGCCGGCATGCGCGCCCGCTGGGCGGCGGGCGTCGACGACGTGCCGATTCTCCATTCCTTCCGCTCCGCCCCGGCGATCCTGAAGGCGGTGGACGCAGTCTTCGCCGGCGAGGGCGCGCGCGGCCTCACCCGCGCCGGCGCGCCGACCGAGCATCACGCCTTCTTCGACGACCGCGCCGGGCGCGTGGAGCTATGGCCGCTGACGCCGCCCGACCCCACGGCGGAGGAGCCGGAGCCCTGGGCCCCGGTGGACCTGCCCGCCAAGCGGGACCCGCGGGTCAAGCTCGCCGAGGCCGTAGCCGCGCGGATCGCCGTGATGATCGGGCGGGAGCGGCTGCCGGGCGGCGGCCGCCTGGTGCGCGCGGGGGACGTGATCGTCCTCCTTCGCAACCGCGCGCCGATGATGGGCCCGCTCGTCGCCGGGCTGAAGAAGGCCGGCGTTCCCGTCGCCGGGGCGGACCGGCTGGCGCTGACCGAGGAGCTTGCGGTGCGGGACCTCTTTGCGCTCGCCCGCGCCGCGCTCTCGCCCTGGGACGATCTCTCCCTCGCCTGCGTCCTCCGCTCGCCGCTTTGCGCGGTGACGGAGGACGGGCTCTTCGCCCTCGCCCACGGCCGGAAGGGCTCCCTCCGCCGCGCCCTGATGGACGCGGAGGCGCGCTGGCCGGCCGAGGCCGCGCTGATCCGCGCCGCGGAGGGCTGGGCCGCCGGCTTCGGGCCGTTCGACTTCTTCTCCCACGCCCTCGGCCCCATGGCCGGCGGCGGGCCGACCGGCCGCGCCCGGCTCCTCGGCCGGCTCGGCCGCGCGGCGGAGGACCCGCTCGACGAGCTTCTCGCCCGCGCCCTCGCCTTCGAGGCGGAGCATCCGCCGAGCCTCGAAGGCTTCCTCGCCTGGCTCGCCTCCGGCGAGGCCGAGGCGAACCGCCGCGCCGACGAAAGCGCCGGCGAGGTCCGGGTGATGACGGCGCATGGCGCGAAGGGCCTCCAGGCCCCCGTCGTCATCCTCGCCGACACGACGCGAAAGCCCGATTCGAGGGCGGACCCGACGGCCGATCTCGAAGGGCTCGGAATCTGGCGCGGCGCGGCGGGCGAGGCGCCGGGCCTTCTCGCCCGGCTCCGCGAAGAGGAGAAGGCCCGCCAGGCGGAGGAGGAGCGGCGGCTCCTCTATGTCGGCATGACGCGGGCGGAAGACTGGCTGATCGTCGCCGGCGCCGGTGAGGACGAGCCGAAGGCGATCGACGGAACCTGGTACGATCTCGTCCGCACCGGCTTCGCCGCGCTGCCGATGGCGCCGGGGCCGGAGGGCGCGCTGGTCTGGGAAGACGCGGGCGCGGCGAAGACGGGCGAGGCCGAAGCGCCCGCCGCGGAGGCCGAAGCGCCCAGTCTCGCGCCGCTCCCGCCCGAGCCGGCGGCGCCCCGCCGCGTCGCCGCAGGGGCGCTCCTGCCCCATGCGGCGTTCGGCGGCGCAGGGCTCGGCGCGGAGCGGGCGAAGCTCCGCGGAACGGCGGTCCACCTCGCCCTGGAGGAGG
Source organism: uncultured Paracoccaceae bacterium (assembly GCA_937952085.1). GTDB lineage: Bacteria > Pseudomonadota > Alphaproteobacteria > Rhodobacterales > Rhodobacteraceae > Pikeienuella. The sequence goes on from CALFYQ010000341.1 coordinate 4,206, forward strand.
GGATCGAGGCGCCCGAGGCGCTTCTCCGCCGCGTTCCCGGCCTCGCCGCCGCGGGCTTTGACGACGCCGCGCTCGGAGCGATGGTCGCGGAGGCGAAGCGCGCGCGCGCGCTGCCGGAGGCGGCGGCCTTCTTCGGCGAGGGCTCGCGCGCCGAGGCGCCGGTCTCCGCCCGGCTCGGCGGGCTCCGCGTCTCGGGGCGGATCGACCGGCTGCTGATCGCGCCGGACCGGGTCGCGATTCTCGACTTCAAGACCGACGCCGCGCCGCCGCCCGGCTCCGAATCCGCGCCGCCGCCCTATCTCGCCCAGCTCGCCGCCTATCGCGCCGCGCTCGCCGGCCTCTATCCGGGCCGGCGGATCGAGGCCTGGCTGCTCTGGACCGCCGCGCCCCGGCTCGACCGGCTGCCCGAGGCCGCGCTGGATGCGGCGCTGGCCGCGGGGCTCGGGGCGGTGCCGGGCGCCGCGACGGCGGTCACGGCTTCTTCTTGACCGCCGCCCGGGGCGTTCCTAGCTTTGCAGTCCCGCGCCGCCGAGAGAGGGGCGCGCCCGAGGAGAGAGAGGTCCGACATGGCCACCGTCGCCGTTACCGACGCCAGCTTCGAGAAGGACGTGCTGAAGTCCGCGAAGCCGGTGGTCGTCGATTTCTGGGCCGAATGGTGCGGCCCCTGCAAGCAGATCGGCCCGTCGCTCGAAGAGATCGCGCGCGAAATGGGCACGGAAGTGACCATCGCCAAGGTGAATATCGACGATAACCCGAACGCGCCGTCCCGCTATGGCGTGCGCGGCATCCCGACGATGATCCTGTTCAAGGACGGCAAGCCCGCCTCCACCAAGGTGGGCGCCGCGCCGAAGACGGCGATCCAGAACTGGATCCGCGAATCGCTCTGACGCGAATCGCCTTTTGCGCGAATCGAGGCCCGGCCGCAGCGCCGGGCCTTTCGATTCCGTCTTCGGGCGCCTAACTGCCCCGGGTCCAGTCACAGGAAAGGCCGCGCGATGGACCCCCGACGCCTCCTCGAACAGTTTCTCGGCCCGGACTCCGCCTCGAAGGCGGGCGCCGCGCTCGGCGACGCCAGGCGGCGCCTTGACAGGAGCGGCATGGGCGGCTTCGGCGGCGGGGCCGCTGCCGGCGGGCTCGCGGCGCTCCTTCTGGGTTCGAAGTTCGGGCGCAAGTCGCTCGGAAAGGTCGCCGGCTATGGCGGCGCAGCGGCGCTCGGCGCGATCGCCTATCGCGCGTGGCGGAACTGGGAGGCGGGCAAGGGCGGCGAGCCGGCGATCGGCGGAGCCCTGCCGCCGCCGCCCGAAGGCTCGCAATTCCGCCCCGAGGCCGCGCCCGCGAAGGACGGGCGTCCGTTCGAGCTCGCCCTCGTCCTCGCCATGGTCGCCGCCGCCGGCGCCGACGGGCACATCGATTCCGAAGAGCGGTCGCGCATCTTCGAGAAGGCCGGCGCCTTGCCGCTGGACGCCGACGACAAGGCGTTTCTGTTCGATGCGCTGGCGAAGCCCCCTTCGCTCGGGGAACTTGCGGGGATGGCCTCCGGCCCCGAACAGGCGGCGGAGCTCTGGCTCGCCGCCCGCCTCGCCATCGACCCCGACCGGGCCGGCGAGCGGGCCTGGCTCGACGGGCTCGCCGCCCGTCTCCGGCTCGATCCCGCGCTCGCGGAGCGGCTGGAGGCGGAGGCCGCCGCGCTCGGCTGAGGGGCCCTTGCGCCCGGCCGACGCCGGGCGTATATGCGCCCCACATAGCGGCGTCCTCGCTTGAGAGAGCGAGGGCCGAACCGGATCGGGCGGGCCGCAAGGCCCGCCCGTCGCGTTTGAGGAACCCCGTTTGGCCGACCTGCTCGCCAAGGCCCCGATCGACCGGCACATCGCCGACCTCGTCCTCCCCACGGTGGAGGATATGGGCCTGCGCCTCGTGCGCGTCCGCCTGATGGGCGGCAAGCGCCCCGCCGTGCAGATCATGGCGGAGCGCCCGGACGGCTCGATGGAGGTGGAGGATTGCGCGAAGCTGTCGCGCCGGCTCTCCGCCATCCTCGACGTGGAGGACCCGATCTCGGGCGAATACGTGCTCGAGGTCTCCTCCCCCGGCATCGACCGGCCGCTGACGAGACCGGAGGACTTCGAGCGCTGGGCGGGCTGGACCGCCAAGCTGGAGACGGAAGAGCTGATCGACGGCCGCCGCCGCTTCACCGGCGAGCTGCGCGGCTTCGAGGACGGCGAGGCGCTGATCGAGATCGCGCCCGACACGGTGATCGGCCTCGCCTTCGAGGGGCTGGCGGACGCCAAGCTGGTGCTGACCGACGAGCTGATCGCCGAGACGCTGCGCGCCCGCAAGGCGCAGGGATTCGACCCGGGCGAGGTTCCGGAAGGCTTCGACGAGATCGAGCCCGACGAAGACGAGGACGAGGACGACGCGCGCCGGAAAGACGGCCGCGACGAGAGAGAGGACGCGTGAGATGACCAACAGCGCCGTCAGCGCCAACCGGCTGGAGCTTCTGCAGATCGCCGAGGCGGTCGCCCGCGAGAAGCTGATCGACCCCGAGCTGGTGATCGAGGCGATGGAGGACAGCCTCGGCAAGGCCGCACGCTCGCGCTACGGCGCCGAGCTCGACATCCGCGCCTATATCGACCGCAAGTCCGGCGAGATGACGATGTTCCGCGCCCGCGAGGTGG
>CALFYQ010000342.1 GCA_937952085.1 uncultured Paracoccaceae bacterium
GACGCGACCCAATGGAGCGGTGCGCGCCGCGCCCCTCATGCCCCTCGGCCCGTGCGACCAGGACGGGCCGCGCCCTCCCTCTCCCCAGGCAGGGCGCACTCCGCCTTCGCCGCATAGCGCGGCCGCCGGAAGCATGTGGAGCCATAAACCGCTTAGCTCTGCCGTCGCGAGCGCCCTCCCGAGGGAGGGCGCGGCCCTCCCCGCTCCCCTCAACCGGAGCGCCGCCCATGCCTGACCGCTCCTTTCTCGACTGGCCCTTCTTCGAGCCGCGCCACCGCGACCTCGCCCTCGCGCTCGACGAATGGTGCGCCGCGAACCTCGCCGCCATCGACCATTCCGACACCGACGCCGCCTGCAAGGCGCTCGTCGCCATGCTCGGCAAGGGCGGCTGGCTGACCCATTCCGCGGTGGACCCCGACGCCCCGGCCGCGCTCGACGTCCGCTCGCTCTGCCTCATCCGCGAAACATTGGCGCGCCATGACGGCCTCGCCGATTTCGCCTTCGCCATGCAGGGGCTCGGAACCGGCGCGATCTCCCTCTTCGGCGCGCCCGAACAGCGGGACTGGCTCCGCAAGACCCGCGCCGGAAAGGCGCTTTCGGCCTTCGCCCTCACCGAACCCCGCTCCGGCTCCGACGTCGCCAACATGGAGACGACGGCGCGCCTCGACGGCGACCACTACGTCATCGACGGCGAGAAGACCTGGATCTCCAACGGCGGCATCGCCGATCTCTACTGCCTCTTCGCCCGCACCGGCGGGCCGGGCGCGAAGGGGATCTCGGCCTTCGTCGTCCCCGCCGCCTCGCCGGGCCTGACGGTGACGGAGCGGCTCGAAACCGTCGCGCCCCACCCCCTCGCCACGCTCCGCTTCGAGGGCGTCCGCGTTCCCGCCGCGGCGCGGATCGGCGAGGAAGGCGCAGGGTTCCGCATCGCCATGTCGGTGCTCGACGTCTTCCGCTCCACCGTCGCCGCCGCGGCGCTCGGCTTCGCCCGCCGCGCCCTCGACGAGACCCTGGCGCGGGTGCGGGAACGGCAGCTTTTCGGCGCCCCGCTCTTCGATCTCCAGATGGTGCAGGGCCACGTCGCCGAGATGGCGCTCGACGTCGACGCCGCCGCGCTCCTGGTCTACCGCGCCGCCTGGACCAAGGATTCCGGCGCGCCCCGCGTCACGCGGGAGGCGGCGATGGCCAAGCTCTACGCCACCGACCGCGCGCAGGTCGTCATCGACAAGGCGGTGCAGCTCCATGGCGGCGACGGCGTGCGCCGGGGCGGCGTCGTGGAATCGCTTTACCGGGAGATCCGCGCCCTTCGCATCTACGAGGGCGCCTCGGACGTGCAGAAGGTCGTGATCGCGCGGCAGACGATCGGCGGCGCCTGAACAGGGAGACGGGACATGACGGAACTCGAAGGCGGCGTGACGAAGAACGGCGAGGGCTTCGACGGGGTGGAGTGGAACATCCTCGGCCAGCGCTATTTCCCGAAAGCGATCTGCGATGCGAGCTTCGCCTTCGAGGCGAACAGCGAGCCCGGGCAGTTCGTCCCGGTCCACATCCACCCGACGCAGGACGAGTTCATCCTCGTCCAGGAGGGCCAGCTCGAACTGAAGCTCGACGGCGCGTGGACCACCGCGAAGGCCGGCGATCTCGTGCGGATGCCCCGCGGCGTCCCGCACGGCTATTTCAACAAGTCGGACAAGCCGGTCCGCGCGCTCTTCTGGGTCTCCCCCGCCGGCAAGCTGAAGGACCTCTTCGAGACGCTGCACGAGATGACCGACGTGCCGGCCGTCATCGAGGCCTCGGCCCGGCATGACGTCGACTTCCTGCCCCCGGAGGCCAACGAATGACGCTAGGGCCGACGGCGCATATCGACAGCTTCGCGCGGGACAACCTGCCGCCCGAGGATCTCTGGCCCGAGATCCGGCTCGAAGGTTTCGACTACCCGCCCTATCTCAATGTCGGCGTCGAGCTGACCGACCGGATGGTGGAGCGCGGCTTCGGAGACCATACCGCGCTCATCGGCAACGGCCGCCGCCGCACCTACAAGGAACTGGCGGACTGGACCAACCGCCTCGCCCACGCGCTCTCGGAGGATCTCGGCGTCCGGCCGGGGGACCGGGTGCTGATCCGCTCGGCCAACAACCCGGCCATGGTCGCCTGCTGGCTCGCCGCGACGAAGGCCGGCGCCGTCGTCGTCAACACCATGCCGCTTCTCCGCGCCCGCGAGCTTGGCCAGATCGTCGAGAAGGCGAAGGTGAAGTTCGCCCTCTGCGACACCCGCCTGATGGACGAGATGGTGGCGACGGCGAAGGAGAACCCGATCCTCGAAAAGGTCATCGGCTTCGACGGCACCGCCAACCATGACGCGGAACTGGATCGCCTCGCGCTGACCAAGGCGGTCCGCTACGAGGCGGTCCGCACCGGGCGGGACGACGTGGCGCTTCTCGGCTTCACCTCCGGCACCACGGGCGCGCCGAAGGCGACGATGCATTTCCACCGCGACATCCTCATCATCGCCGACGGCTACGCCAAGGAAGTGCTGAAGGTGACGCCGGAGGATGTCTTCGTCGGCTCCCCGCCGCTCGCCTTCACCTTCGGCCTCGGCGGGCTCGCGGTCTTCCCGCTCCGCTTCGGCGCGGCGGCGACGCTCCTCGAGAACGCCTCGCCGCCCAACATGATCGAGATCATCGAGACCTATAAGGCGACGGTCTGCTTCACCGCGCCCACCGCCTACCGGGTGATGCTGCGGGCGATGGACGAGGGCGCGGACCTATCCTCCCTCCGCGCCGCCGTCTCGGCCGGCGAGACGCTGCCCGCCCCGGTCTACGAGGAATGGCTGGCCAAGACCGGCAAGCCCATGCTCGACGGCATCGGCGCGACGGAGATGCTCCACATCTTCATCTCCAACCGCTTCGACGACCACCGCCCCGCCTGCACCGGCAAGCCCGTCGCCGGCTACGTCGCCAAGATTGTCGACGAGGACGGCAACGACCTGCCGGACGGAACCGTCGGCCGCCTCGCCGTGAAGGGCCCGACCGGCTGCCGCTACCTCGCCGACGAGCGGCAGACGAAATACGTGCAGAACGGCTGGAACATCACCGGCGACAGCTTCAGCCGCGACGCGGAGGGCCGCTTCCACTTCGCCGCCCGCAACGACGACATGATCATCTCCTCCGGCTACAACATCGCCGGGCCGGAGGTGGAGGCCGCGCTTCTCGCCCATGAGGCGGTGGCCGAATGCGGCGTCGTCGGCGCGCCCGACGAGGAGCGCGGCATGATCGTCGAGGCGCATGTCGTCCTCGCCGCGGGCTGGCGTCCCGAGCCGGCCACCGTCAAGCTGTTGCAGGAGCACGTGAAGGCGACGATCGCGCCCTACAAGTATCCGCGCCGCGTCGTCTTCATCGAAGCCCTGCCCAAGACCGAGACCGGCAAGATCCAGCGGTTCCGGCTCCGGCAATCCTGAGGAGGCGCCATGACCTGCGTGTTCGTCCAGCTCCGCTGCCACCCCGGCAAGACCTACGAGGTCGCCGAGGCGATCTACGACCGGGAGATCGTCTCCGAGCTCTACTCGACCTCGGGCGACTATGACCTCCTCATGAAGCTCTACATCCCCGAGGGGGACGATGTGGGCCGCTTCATCAACGAGAAGCTGCTGACCATTCCCGGCATCTCTCGCTCGCTCACCACGCTGACCTTCAAGGCGTTCTGACGCCGACCATAACAGGGAGACCAAGCATGAAACTTCGGACCCAGCTCTGCGCCGCGCTCTCCGCGCTCGCGCTCTCGGCGGCGATGGCGGAGGCCGCGCCGCTCAAGATCGGCATGATCACCACGCTCTCGGGCGGCGGCGCCGGCCTCGGCGTCGACTCGCGCGACGGCTTCATGCTGGCGATCAAGCAGGCCGCCAATCCGGACGTCTCGGTCATCATCGAGGACGACACGCAGAAGCCCGACATCGCCGTCCAGATCGCCGACAAGATGATCCAGTCGGACGGGGTGGACGTGCTCACCGGCATCGTCTGGTCCAACCTCGCGATGGCGGTGGTGCCGAACGCGGTGCGCCAGGGCAAGTTCTACGTCTCGACCAACGCCGGCCCCTCGGCGCTCGCCGGCAAGGGCTGCCACGAGAACTACTTCAACGCCGCCTACCAGAACGACAACCTGCACGAGGGCGCCGGCGCCTACGCCAAGTCCGCCGGCTACAAGAAGACCTTCATCCTCGCGCCGAACTACCCGGCCGGGAAGGACTCCCTCACCGGCTTCAAGCGCTACTATGGCGGCGATCTCGCCGGCGAGGTCTACACCCAGCTCGGCCAGACCGACTACGCGGCGGAAATCGCCCAGATCCGCGCCTCCGGGGCCGACTCGGTCTTCTTCTTCCTCCCCGGCGGCATGGGCATCGCCTTCCTCAAGCAGTGGTCGCAGTCCGGCGTCGACCTCCCGCTCATGGGCCCGGCCTTCTCCTTCGACCAGACGATCCTCGGGGCGGTCGGCGACGCCGCGCTCGGCGTCAAGAACACCTCCGAATGGTCGAAGGACATCGACAACCCCGCCAACAAGGCCTTCGTCGAGAGCTTCCAGGCCGAATACGGCCGCCTGCCCTCGCTCTATGCGGCGCAGAGCTTCGACGCGGCGCAGCTCATCCTCTCCGCGGCGGCGAAGGCCGACGTGAAGGACGCCGCCGCCTTCCGCGAGGCGCTCCGCGCGGCTGATTTCCCCTCGGTCCGGGGCGACTTCCGGTTCGACAAGAACCAGCACCCGATCCAGGACATCTATGTCCGCGAGGTGGTGAAGGAGGGCGACGTGCTGACGAACAAGATCGTCGGCGTCGCGATCGAGGATCGCTCCTCCGCCTATGTCGACGAATGCCAGATGTGATCTGAAGGCCAAGGCCGCGCCGTTCCGGGCCCCGGCCCGGGGCGGCGCGCCGAACCCCGCGCGATGTCCCTGATCCTCTTCATCGAGCAGATCCTCAACGGTCTGCAATTCGGCGTCATGCTCTTCCTCATGGCGGCGGGCCTCACCCTCGTCTTCGGGGTGATGGGGCTGATCAACCTCGCGCACGGCTCGCTCTACATGGTCGGCGCCTTCGCCTGCGCCGCCGTGGCGGCGGCGACCGGCTCGTTCTGGCTCGGCCTCGTCGCCAGCCTCGCCGCCGCGGCCGCCGCCGGCGTGGTGGTGGAGGTGACGGTGATCCGCCGGCTCTACCGGCGCGACCATCTCGATCAGGTGCTGGCGACCTTTGCGCTCATCCTCGTCTTTTCCGAAGGGGTGCGCTGGCTCTTCGGCTCCTTCCCGCTCTATCTCGATCCGCCCGCCATGCTTTCCGGCGCGGTGGAGCTTCCGGGCGGCATCCTCTACCCGGCCTATCGGCTCGCCATCATCGTCGCCGGGCTGATCGTGGCGGCCCTCCTCTTCCTCCTGATCGGGCGCACCCGGCTCGGCGTCCGCATCCGCGCCGGCGAGAGCGACCGGGAGATGATCGCCGCGCTCGGCGTCGACATCGACCGGCTCTACACCATGGTGTTCGCCCTCGGCGCCGCGCTCGCCGGCTTCGCCGGGGCGATGGTCGGGGCGATCCAGTCGGTGCAGGTCGGCATGGGTGAGCCGGTGCTGATCCTCGCCTTCGTCGTCATCGTCATCGGCGGGGTGGGCTCGATCAAGGGCGCGCTCCTCGGCGCCCTCCTCGTCGGGCTGACCGACACGCTCGGCCGCTTCCTCCTCCCCCTCGCCTTCGAGGCGGTGACGGACCCGGCCTCGGCCAAGGCGATGGGCGCCGCCCTCGCCTCGATGGCGATCTACGTGCTCATGGCGGCGGTGCTGGTCTTCCGCCCGACCGGCCTTTTCGGAGCCCGGGCATGAGCCGGGAGGGATGGATCAACCTCGCGGTGCTGGCGCTTCTCGCCGGCGTGCCGCTCGCGGCGCATGCGGCGGGGGAGCCCTTCCTCGTAACCCTCGCGACCAAGGTGGCGATCCTCGGCCTCGCCGGGGTCGGGCTCAACCTCGCGCTCGGGCTCGGCGGCCTCGTCTCCTTCGGCCACGCCGCCTTCTTCGGGCTCGGCGGCTACGCCACCGGCGTCCTCGCCAGCCATGCGCTGAACTATGAGCCGCTGATGACGGAGCCCTTCGCCCTCGAAGGCACCACCCAGATGCTCATCATCTGGCCCGTCGCGATCGTCCTCTCCGGCCTCGCGGCGCTCGCCATCGGCGCGCTCTCGCTGCGGACCAGCGGCATCTTCTTCATCATGATCACGCTCGCCTTCGCGCAGATGATCTACTACTTCGCCATCTCCTGGCCGGCCTATGGCGGGGAGGACGGGCTCTCGATCTATGTCCGCTCCGAGTTTCCGGGGCTCGACACGCTCTCGCCGCTGCCCTTCTTCGGCCTCGTCTTCGCGCTTCTCCTCCTCGCGCTCGGCCTCTCGCACATTCTGTCGCGCTCCCGCTTCGGCCTCGCGCTGCAGGCGGCGCGGCAGAACGAGGCGCGGGTGCGCGCCGTCGGCATCGGCCCCTACCGCGTGCGCCTCGTCGCCTTCGTGATCTCCGGGATGATCACCGGCCTCGCCGGCGCGCTCTTCGCCGATCTCAACCGTTTCGTGAGCCCGGCGATGCTGGACTGGCACACATCGGGCCAGCTAATCGTCCTCGTCATCCTCGGCGGGGTCGGCCGGCTTTTCGGGCCGGTGGCGGGCGCCGGGCTCTATATCCTGCTCGAGCACAATCTCGGCCACTTCACCGAGTTCTGGCAGCTTCCCTTCGGCCTTCTCCTCCTCGCCGTCGTCCTCTTCGCGCCGGGCGGGCTGATCGGCGTCCTCGCCGGGAGGAAGCGGCATGGCTGAGCCCGCCCTCGCCGTTTCGGGCCTGCGCAAGGCCTTCGGCGCCCTCGTCGCCACAGACGGGGTGACGCTGGATCTCCGCCCCGGAGAGATCCACGCCCTGATCGGCCCGAACGGCGCGGGCAAGTCCACGCTCATCAAGCAGATGACCGGGGAGCTGAAGCAGGACGCCGGCGAAATCCGCCTCCGCGGCGCGGAAATCACCTTTCTCTCGCCCGAGGCCCGCTCCCGCCGCGGCCTCGCGAGGAGCTTCCAGGTCTCCTCCCTCGCTTCCGAGTTCACCGCGCTTCAGAACGTCGTCCTCGCCGTCGCCGGCGCGCGGGGGGAGGCGTTCGGCTTCCTCCGCCCAGCGCTGAAGGACCGCGCGCTGGTCGAGCCGGCCCGCGCCGCCCTCGCCCGCGTCGGCCTCGACGGCCGCGCCGGGATTCGCGCCGCCGATCTCAGCCACGGCGAGCGGCGGAGCCTCGAAGTCGCCTGCGCGCTGGCGCTCCAGCCCGTCGCCTTCCTCCTCGACGAGCCGATGGCCGGCATGGGCCACGAAGGCTCGCTCCGCCTCACCGGACTTCTCGACGGCCTCCGCGCCGAGGCGCCGATCCTCCTCGTCGAGCACGACATGGACGCCGTCTTCGCCCTCGCGGACCGGATCTCCGTCCTCGTCTACGGCAAGGTCATCGCCACCGGCTCCGCCGACGAGATCCGCCGCGATCCCGAGGTCCGCGCCGCCTATCTCGGAGACGAGGAATGAGCGCCCTCCTCGAAGCCGAGAACCTCGCCGCCTTCTACGGCGCGAGCCAGGCGCTCTTCGGCGTCACCCTCTCGGTCGCCGAGGGGGAATGCGTCGCGCTTCTCGGCCGGAACGGGATGGGGAAGACCACGACGGCCCGCTGCGTCACCCGGATGCTGCCGCACGCCTCCGGCCGTCTCGCCTTCGCCGGGACGGACCTCTCCTCCCTCCCCTCGCACAAGGCGGCGCGGCTCGGCATCGGCCTCGTGCCCGAGGGCCGGCGCTGCTTCGCCAACCTCACCGTCGAAGAGAACCTCGTCGCCGCCGCCCGCCCCGGCCCCTGGGATTTCACCGCGGTCGAGGCGCTTTTCCCGCGGCTCGGCGAACGGCGCCGGCAGCTTTCCGCCT
>CALFYQ010000343.1 GCA_937952085.1 uncultured Paracoccaceae bacterium
TGTCGCCGTCGCCGAAGCGGTGGCGGCCGCCGTGCGCCCCTATGTGGACGCCGCCTGACCACTGACGTTTCGAAGGATCTGACGAATGAGCGACACCCCGTCCCCGTCCGGGAGCGCGAAGCCTCGGTACCGCGTGGCCATCGACACCGGGGGCACCTTCACCGACGCCTTCTTCTTCGATGAGGCGACCGGCGAGGTTTCGGTCACGAAGGTTCCCTCGCGGCCGGACAAGCCGGACGCGGCGGTGATGGACAGCATCGCGGCGGCCGGGATCACCCCGGCCGACATCGCCCTCCTCACCCACGGCACGACGGTCGCGACCAACGCGCTCATCACCCGGCGGCTTTCCAAGGCGGCGCTGGTCGCCACCCGCGGCTTCCGCGACATCGTCGAGATCCGCGACGGCACCAAGCCGGACCTCTGGGACGCTTATGTCGACGTCGCGCCACCCTATATCCGCCGGCGCGACCGGTTCGAGGTGACGGAGAAGGTCGACTACGCCGGCAAGGTGACGGTCCCGCTGGACGAGGCGGAGGTTCGGGAGCTTGGCCGCCTGCTGAAGAAGCGCGGCTACGAGTCGGTCGCCGTCTGCTTCATGAACTCCTACGCCAATCCGGCGCAGGAGACGCGCTGCAAGGAGATCCTGCAGGAGGTTCTGGGGCCGGACGTCTATGTCTGCGCCTCCGCCGAGATCGTGCCGGAGATGTTCGAACATCCGCGCCATTCGACGGCGATGATCAACGCCGCGACCGGGCCCGTGGTCGGCCGCTATATCGCCGCGCTCGACGCCTCGCTGAAGGAGGCCGGCTACAAGGGCGACCTCCTGATCCTCCATTCCGGCGGCGGCGTGCTGACGGCGCAGGGCGCGAGCCGCTACGCCGCGCGACTAGCCAGTTCCGGCATCGTCGCGGGGGCCATCGCCGGCGCGCACATCGCCGGCCAGTGCGGCTTCCAGAACGCGATCAGCCTCGACATGGGCGGCACCAGCACGGACATCTCGCTCTGCTACAAGGGCGAGCTGACCACGACCCAGCGCTGGCAGGTCGAATACGGCTACCCGATCATGTTCCCCTCGATCGAGGTCATCACCATCGGCGCCGGCGGCGGCTCCATCGCCTGGATCGATCCGGGCGGCTCACTGCGGAACGGCCCGCAGAGCGCCGGCGCAGCGCCCGGCCCGGCCTGCTACGGCGCCGGCGGCGAGGCGCCGACCAACACCGACGCCAACGTGATCCTCGGCCGTCTCGGGACCAGTCTCCTCGATGGCAAGGTGGCGCTCGACCCGGCCGCGGCGAAGGCCGCGGTGGCGAAGGATGTGGGCGGCCCGCTCGCGCTCGGCGAGGCGGCCGCGGCGGAAGCGGTGCTCCGCGTCGCCAACGCCAACATGGCGAACGCGGTGAAGCTCATCTCGGTCGGCCGCGGGTTCGACCCGCGGGATTTCGCGCTCGTCGTCTTCGGCGGGGCCGGGCCGCTCCACGGCGCCGATCTCGCCCGCGACCTCGACATTCCGGCGGTGATCTTCCCGCGCTTCCCGGGCGTCGCCTCGGCGATGGGGTGCCTTCTGGTCGACATCCGGCACGACATCTCGACGATGCACCTCAAGAGCGCGGGCGACGCGAAACTCGAGGAGATCGAGGCGGAGTTCGCCAAGCTGGAGGAGGAGGTGCGCCACCGCCTCTCCGAAGAGGGCGTCGCGCCGGGAGACATGTCGAT
>CALFYQ010000344.1 GCA_937952085.1 uncultured Paracoccaceae bacterium
TTGCCGTTTCCGTTCCCGCCAGCGTTACCGTTTCCGCCCGCGTTTCCGCCGCCGTTGCCGCCAGCATTGCCGCCGCCGTTTCCGCCGGCATTGCCGTTTCCGTTCTCGCCAGCGTTTCCGTTTCCGTTCCCGCCAGCGTTGCCGCCGGCATTGCCGCCGGCATTGCCGCCGCCGTTCCCCCCGGCATTGCCGCCGCCGTTCCCCCCGGCATTGCCGTTTCCGTTACCGCCGGCATTCCCGCCGGCATTGCCGCCGCCGTTGCCGCCCGCATTGTCGTGGCCGGCCGAGGCGCCGCTACTTCCGTCGCTCGAACCGTCCGAGACGCCGGCGGCGCTCGCCGACCCGCTGGCCGCGGCGGAGCCGGTCGCGCCGACCGCGGCGGACATCAAGGCGGTCGCCGTATCTGCGGGCGCGGCGGCCGCCGAGCCGGCCGTTCCCTGGCTCGGCCCGACAGAAACGCCGCCATTGCGGCCCGCGGTGGAGGCGCTCATGCCGACGCTGACGTCGACCGCCGTGTTGTCCGGCGTCTCGACCGCGACGGCGCCGTCGAAGACGCTCACGGATTCGACGTTTTCGGTCGAATCCACGGTGAAGCCGGTGCCCTTCACGACCACCGCCAGGGTGGGCGCGACGACCTTGAACTTGCCGGCCTTTCGCTTGCCGACCTTGTAGGTCGCGCGGCCCTCCGGCTGCTGCACCACGTCGTCGTCGCCCTGCCGGTCGGGCAGGATGACCGTGGTCGACGCTTCCATCTCGATCGTGTCGAAACCGTTGGCGAGCACCGCCGCGCCGCCGGCGCCCGTGCGCACCTCCGCGCCGAAGGGCAGGGCGGCGAGCGCCGGGTCGGCGCGCCAGCCGCCGTCGGGCTGGCGGATTTCGAGGGACCCCGAGAGGGAGAGGATCGTCCAGCCGCCGCCCGGCTTCGCGACATAGGGCCAGATCGTCAGCGCCGCCGCGAGCAGCGCCGACAGGAGCGCGAATCTGAGCCGGTCGCCGCCCCACCGGGCCCGGCGCGCCGTTTCCCCAACCAAACCCATGTCACGCTTCCGAAGTCGGCACACCCACGGTCGGGCGCCATGTGATCGGGCGCTTTCGGAAACCTTAAGTCATCGGATCAAGGCATTGGTTACCCGGCGTCACCCGCGCCGGTCCTGTCGCGCGGGGTGCGGACAACCGTCTGCGGCCTCAAAAAATCGAAGTCGCAGCCGCGATCGGCCTGGAGAACGGTTTCAAGAAAAAGCTTCAGATAACCGCGATCCGCCCCCCGATGCGCGACGGGTGAAAGCGCCATTCGCCGCGTCTGCAGCTCCGTGTCGTCCACTTCGAGCGCGATGGATCGATTCGGTACGTCAAGTGCGATCATGTCGCCGGTCCGGACCAGCGCCAGCGGCCCGCCCGCCGCGGCCTCAGGCGTGATGTGAAGAACGATCGTGCCGCTCGCAGTGCCGCTCATCCGCGCATCCGAGATGCGGACCATATCCTTCACGCCGGCGGCGGCCAGCTTCTTCGGAATCGGCAGATAGCCCGCCTCCGGCATGCCGGGCGCGCCCTTCGGCCCGGTGTTCTGGAGGACGAGCACGTCATCCGCCGTCACGTCGAGCGCCGGGTCGTCGAGCCGCGCCGCCATGTCCTCGACGGAAGAAAACACCACCGCGCGGCCTCGATGAACCATCAGCGCCGGGCTCGCCGCCGATTGCTTGATGATCGCCCCGCCGGGCGCGAGGTTGCCGCGGAGCACCGCCATCCCGCCCTCCGCGGTCAGCGGCTGCGCGCGCGTCGCCACCACCTTCTGCGGCCAGACCGCGCCCGCCCGCGCGTCGATCTCCTCGCCGAGCGTGCGGCCGGTGATCGTGAGGCAGTCGAGATTGAGGGCCGGCCTGAGCTCCCGCAGGATCGGCAGGAGCCCGCCAGCGGCGTGGAGATCCTCCATGTAATGCGCGCCGGAGGGTTTGAGGTCCACCAGCACCGGCACGGAGCGGCCGAGCCGGTCGAAGGCGTCGAGATCGAGCTCGACGCCGCAGCGGCCGGCGATCGCGGTCAGGTGGATGACGCCATTGGTCGAGCCGCCGATGGCGAGAAGCACGGCCAGCGCGTTCTCGAAGGCGGCGGCGGTCATGATCCGGTCCGGCGTCAGCCCGTCCCGCGCGGCGCGGACGGCGATCTCGCCGGTCGCCTCGGCGATGCGCCGCCGGTCGGCGGAGACGGCGGGCGCCGTCGCCCCGCCCGGCGCCATCATGCCGAGCGCCTCCGTCACCAGCGCCATGGTGGAGGCGGTGCCCATCACCCCGCAGGTGCCCGCGCCCGGCACCAGCCGGTCGTTCACCTCGGCGATCTCCGCCGCGTCGATCTCGCCGGCCCGGAACCTTGCCCAGAAGCGCCGGCAATCGGTGCAGGCGCCGACGCGCTCGCCGCGGTGCGAGCCGGTGAGCATCGGCCCGGTGACGAGTTGCACCGCCGGAACCCCGGCGCTCGCCGCGCCCATGAGCTGCGCGGGAACGGTCTTGTCGCAGCCGCCGACGAGGATCACCGCATCCATCGGTTGCGCCCGGATCATCTCCTCGGTGTCCATCGACATGAGGTTCCGGGTGAACATGCTGGTCGGGTAGGCGAAGGATTCGTGGATCGAGATCGTCGGGAACGGGACCGGCAGGGCGCCCGAAAGGAGCACGCCCCGCTTCGCCGCCTCGATCAGGTCCGGCGCCGTAGCGTGGCAGGCGTTGTAGCCGCTGCCGGTGTCGGCGATGCCGATGATCGGCCGGCCGAGCGCGTCGTCGCTGTAGCCCATGCCCTTGATGAAGGCCTTCCGCAGGAACTCGGCGAAGGCGTCGTCGCCATAGGAGGTCAGCCCCTTG
The DNA here is from genome assembly GCA_937952085.1 of uncultured Paracoccaceae bacterium. Classification (GTDB taxonomy): domain Bacteria; phylum Pseudomonadota; class Alphaproteobacteria; order Rhodobacterales; family Rhodobacteraceae; genus Pikeienuella. The sequence goes on from CALFYQ010000344.1 coordinate 2,853, forward strand.
CGCATCCCGCGCCGGCCATCCTGCTCCGTCATCCCGCGCCCCCTCCTTCCGCGGCCGGTCTCCGCCGGCGCCGCCGACACTAGGCGCGCGGCGGGCCGGGCGCCAACGGCGATCGCGCCGCCGGCCCTGACATCCTCGGCCGGTCGCACTATCAAGGGCCGCAAATGCGCCTGAGACCGAACAAGTCCCAAAGTGGAGGAAACCCATGAAGTCGATTTTCAAGGCGACGGCCGCTGGCCTCGCGCTCGCCGCCCTCGCGCTTTCCGCGGCCGCCGCCGAGACCCGCGTCACCTACAAGTCCGCCAAGGTGGGGTCGTCCTACTACCAGATGGGCGTCGAGCTGGCGGAGGCGATCAAGGCCGGCGCCGGCGGCGAGATCAGCGTCACCATCGAGGAGAGCCAGGGCTCGGTGCAGAACGTGATGGAGGTTCGCGCCCGCGGCGCCGACTACGTCTTCACCACGCCGCCGGCGCTCGTCGGCCTCGCGCAGCAGGGCAAGGGCGCCTTCGACGGCAAGGGCGACCCGAAATTCGACGAGATCCGCGCGCTCTTCCCGATCCCGTCGCTGACGATGCACTTCGTCATGTCGGCGGCGAGCGGCGCGCATGACCTCGCCGGGCTCGAGGGCAAGTCCATCCTCCTCGGCAAGGGCTCATTCGGAGCCACCGAGGGCGAGAAGTATCTCGAACTCTTCGGCCTGAAGGACAAGGTGAAGATCGCCGACGCCGAGCTTTCGAACGCCGTCGCCGCGCTGAAGAACGGCCAGATCGACGGCTTCGTCACCGCCGGCTCCTGGCCCGCGCCGAACGTCATAGAGGCGGCCGCTTCGATGCCGGTGACGGTGCTATCGATGAGCGAAGACGAGGTCGCCGCCACGAAGCGCGAGCGGATGACGATTCCGGCCGGAACCTATGCCGGGCAGGAGGCCGACATCGTCACCACCTCGCTCCCCGTCGTCGCCTACACGACCACGGCGATGGACGACGAGACCGCCTATGTGCTGACCAAGACCTTCTGGGAGAGCAAGGCGAAGCTGAGCGAGTTCGCCGCCTGGTGGAAGGGCGTCAACTTCGAGATGCTCGGCGCGATCGGCGGCAAGATCCATCCCGGCGCGATCCGCTACTACAAGGAAGCCGGCGTCGCCCTGACCGACGCGCAGATGTGACCTGCCGCGCCGCGGCCGGGCCACCGCCCGCCCGGCCGCGGCGCCTTCCGCCGAAAGCCCCCGATGCCCGCGCTACCCGAGAACCGCCTTGCGGCCGCCTTCTGGCTCGCGCTGGCCTTCGCGCTCGTCGCCTACCATCTGGCGCTGGTCTTTTCGGGGCTCGTGCCCAACCTCGTCAGCCGGCCGCTCCACATGGCGGCGATCCTGCCCTTCGCGCTGGTGCTGAGGGCCGGCCCGGGCTGGGGCCGCCTCTCCGGCGCCGTACTCGCCGCGCTCGGCGTCGCCGCGTCGGTCTGGGTCGCGGTGGATAGCGACCGGCTGATCGACCAGTACGGCTTCATCGAAACCGGCTTCCAGTTCGCCGTCGCCGCGGTGCTGCTGATCGTGACGCTGGAGACCGCCCGCCGCGCCATCGGCTGGCCGCTGCCCATCGTCGCCTTTCTCGCGCTCCTCTACGGGCTTTTCGGCCAGTACGTGCCCGGCCAGTTCGGCCATGCCGGCCTGCCGCTCGCCAGCTTCCTCGGCGCGCTCACCATCGCCGAGGGCGGGATCTGGGGCGCCCTCACCGGCGTTTCGGTGGGCGTTGTGGCGATCTTCGTCATTTTCGGCGCGGTTCTGAACGCCGGCGAGGCGGGGCGCGGCTTCATGAACCTCGCCGCCGCCTCGGCCGGCAACCTCAGGGGCGGGGCGGCCAAGGTTTCGGTGATCTCCTCGGCGCTCTTCGGCTCGATCTCGGGCTCCGCCTCGGCCAACGTCGCCTCGACCGGCGCCGTCACGCTGCCGGCGATGGCCCGGCTCGGCTATCCGAAGCGCCTCGCCGCGGCGGTGGAGGCGGTGGCCTCCTCCGGCGGGCAGATCATGCCGCCGCTGATGGGCGCCGGCGCCTTCGTCATGGTGGAGCTGACCGGCGTTCCCTATTCGACGATCATGGCCGCCGCGATCCTGCCGGCGCTCCTCTATTTCTTCGCCGTCTGGGTCGGCATCGACCAGTACGCCCGCCGCTTCGACCTTCGCGGCCTCGATGCGGCGGACCGCCCGGCGCGGCGGGACGTGGCGATCACCTCGCTCTTCTTCCTCGTGCCCTTCACGGTGCTGCTCTGGGGCATGTTCGGCGCCGGCTTCACGCCGGAATACGCCGCGGCGATGGCGATCCTCGCCGGCGCGCTCCTCCTCCTCCTCGATGGGGATCTCCGCATCCGGCCCCGCCAGGTCGCCGCGCGTCTCGCCGAGGCGCTGATCGGCGCCGCGCTCCAGGTCTCGATGATCGCCTCGATCATTCTCTGCGCCTCGATCATCGTCGGCGTTCTCTCGCTGACCGGGCTCGGCGTGAAGATCACCTCGCTGATCCTCGAAGGCTCGGGCGGCCTCCTCTGGCCCTCGCTGCTCCTCACCGCGGCGGCCTGCCTCCTCCTCGGCATGGAGGTGCCGACGACGGCCGCCTACGTCATCTGCGTCTCCGTCGCTGGCCCGGCGCTTTCCAGCCTCGGGCTCGAGCCGCTCCAGGCGCATCTCTTCGTCTTCTGGTTCGCGCTTCTCTCGACGATCACGCCGCCGGTCTGCGGCGCCGTCTTCATCGCCGCCGGGATGATCGGCGAGAACTGGCTGAAAGTGGCGCTGACAGCGATGGCGCTCGGCGTCGGGCTCTACGTCATCCCGCTCGGCATGATCGCCAACCCCGATATCCTCCGCATCGCGGAGGGGCCCGTCGCCGCACTTTTCGCCCTTCTCCGGATGGCGCTCGGCCTCGCGCTTCTCTCCCGCGGCCTGATCGGCAGCCGGAGCGTCGCGGGAACCCTCATCTGGTGCGCCCTCGGCCTCGCCGCCTTGTTCTCGGGCCTCTTGTTCTGAGCCGACGCGGAAGTGCGGGCCGCCCCGGGGCGACGGCTCCACCCGAGGCCGGCGGATTCGCCGCGCGGCCTCCGCCCGGCTGCGAAGACGCGGCCGGCGGCGACCTTCGGCCACGGCTGACGGGTCAGGACGCCGCTTTCACGCCGGGAACCAACGGCCCGCAGAGACGACGCCCTTCACAGGCACGTCCTTCATCGCCGCCGGGTCCGCCAGCGGGTCTCCGCCGAGCACGGCGAAATCGGCGATCTTGCCGGTCTCGATGGAGCCGATCTCATGGTCGAGCTTCAGCGTGTAGGCGGCGCCGAGGGTGATCGCGAAAAGCGCCTCGGCGGCCGCGATCCGCTGCTCCGGCCCCAGCACCTTGCCCGACATGGTGAGCCGGTTCACCGCGCACCAGGCGGTGTAGAGCGGCGCGAGCGGGGTGACCGGCGCGTCGGAATGGATCGCCATCGGCACGCCCTCGTCGAGGCAGGTGCGGCAGGCGTCCATCCTCCGGGCGCGGTCCGTCCCGATCGACTTCGCGACATGCATGTCGCCGAAATACCAGATGTGGTTCGAGAAGATGTTGGCGCAGAGGCCGAGCGCCTTCATGCGCTTGAACTGCGCCCGGTCGATCAGCTGGCAGTGCTGCAACGTATGGCGATGGTCCGGCCAGGGATGCGCCGCGATCGCCTCTGCCACCGCCTCGATGGCGACCTCGGAAGCCTCGTCGCCATTGGTGTGGATGTGCATCTGCACGTGACGGGCGTGGAGGTCGGCGATCAGCGCGCGGGCCTGCTCCGGCGCGATCACCCAGATGCCGTTCGGCTGTCCGTGGAGATGGCCCGGCCATTTCAACCGCGCAGTGTAGCCTTGGATCGAGCCGTCGAGCACCAGCTTCACGCCGCCGAGGCGGAGCCGGTCCGTCGCCTTCGCCTTCAGCGCCAGCGCGCGCGGGCCGACCTCGGCCGGCGGCATCATCGCCGCGCCGAGCATGGGCGCGATGCGAAGCGGGAAGTCCGCCGCCCCGGTGGCGGCGACGAGCGCGGCGACATCCTCGTCCGGCAGCGCAGCGTGAAGATCCGTCATCGTCGTTGTTCCGGTCTGCACCGCCAGCCGGGCGAACATCGTCACCGCCTCCGGGTTCGCCGAGAGCGAGCGGAAGTCGACGCCGATCCGCCGCATCAGCGGGAACATCGCCGCCATTTCCTGAAGCTCGCCGTTCGGTTCCCCGTCCGGGCCCTTGGCGACGCCCTCGACATTGGTCTCCCGGGTATAGCTGGCGAGGGAGAGCGCCGGCGTGTTGGCGGTGAGAAGGTGGAAGTTGGAATGCTGCACCGCGATCGGCCGGGTCTTCGACACCGCGTCGAGATGGGTGCGGTTCAGCCGTTCCGTCGGCAGGAAGATCGGGTCGAACCCCCAGGCGTAGAGCGGCGTTTTCGGGTCCGCCCCCTCGGCGGTCATCCGCGCATCCGCCTCGCGCAGCCGCGCGATCACCTGGCCGATCTCGGTCAGCCCTTCCCAGAGCTTGCCCTCGGCGTCGTAGCGGTCATGGAAGCCGACATAGGGGAACTTCCACATCGCGCCGGCCATCATGTGGGCGTGGCCCTCGACAAAGCCCGGCGTCAGCACCGCGTCGGCGAAGGTCTCGTCGAGCCTGCCGCCGCCCCAGGGCGCGGCGCAATCGGCGCCGCCGACGGCGAGGATCCGACCCTCCCGCACGGCGACATGGGTGGCCTCCGGCAGGTTCGGGTCCATCGTGATGATCTTCTGCGCGCGGAAGACGGTGGTTTCGGTCATCTCGGGCCCTCGGAAAGCGGTTTCGGCGAAAGCATAGGGGGGCGCGCCGGGGCGCGATGGCGCCAGTTATGCGAAAATTCGCGGGCCTGTCCCGAAGTCTCCCGGGCGGCGCGATGCGTCGGCCTGAGGGCGAACCTGCCGGGCTCCGCGGTGCCTATGCCGACGCAGGCGGCGCGGTGCTCGGCCCGAAGGATCTGAGCTTGGCGATCCCCCGACACGCCGTGCCGCCGCCGGATCGCGGAGCGTCGATCCGCCCCCGGAGGCTCCGG
>CALFYQ010000345.1 GCA_937952085.1 uncultured Paracoccaceae bacterium
ATGGATGACGCGTGTCTCGTCTGTGAGTTGGCGCATCACCTTCACCGGTCGCTTGAAAAAGTCGGAGCGGGAGGGAAAGGGAACCGGGTAGAGCGCGGCGCGGGGCAGAGCGGCGGCGGCCTCGCCGGTCTCCTTCAGCGCCCAGGTGACGGCGTGCGGGCCCCAGACGCCCCAGGGCTGTTCCGCCGCATGGACCGGGCGGCCCTCTACCTTCGCCGCCTCCAGCGCCGCGCGCCGTTTCGCGCCGTAAAAGGGCGGGATCGCGTAGGGATCGGCGGCGAAATCGACGAGGAGGGCGAGCGCCGGGCTCTCCGGCGGCAGCGCGAGGACGGCGCCGTTGATCTGCGCCTCCGTCTCGTAACCGAAGATCCGTTCGCCGAGCCCACCGAGATCGCGCCAGCAGTATACGTCCGTATCCACCCAGATCGCGCCGTGGACGGCGCGCATCAGGTGATAGCGGAAGAGGTCGGAGAAGAGCGCGAAGGAACCGGAGCGTTCATGCGCGACGAAGCTCTCGGTGGCCAGCACCTCCCGCCCGTCGCGTATCTCCACGCCTTCGGGAACGCCCTCGACGGGCCCGTAGGCGTAGAGCCGCGTCGTGTGCCCCGCCGCCACGAAGGAGGCGAGGCAGAGCCGTTCGAGCCAGGAAAGGCTTCCCCCGATCCAGAGCGCGGCGACGAGGGGGAGCGGCACGGCTTAGGCGCCCGCGGCGATCCCGTCCGCCGCCGGGTCCGCGCCGCCGTCGAGCTCGCCGTTCACCCGCCGGATCGTATGGACGAGCGGCATCATGTAGCTGAACGGGTGCCGCTTGACCGGATAGCCCCGCGCCACGAGGTCGCGCTCGGTCCCCCGCAGGATGCGGTTGGTGAGTTCGATCGTCTCCGAGGTGGCGGTAAAGCGGGGCGCGCTCACAGCCTGCTGCGCGTCCATCCCAAAATCGATCACGTTGAGGATCGCCTGGAGGTTCCCCATTGTGATCGTGGTGCCGCCCGGCGCGCCGACGAGGAGGAAGGGTTCTTCCCCCTTGAAGACGATGGTGGGCGAGAGGGCGGAGAACCGCGCCTTGCCCGGCGCGAGGGAGCCCGCCCGACCCGGCCGCGGGTCGAAGACCATCATGCAGTTGTTGTACATGAAGCCGAGCCCCTCGGTGACGACGCCCGAGGAGGAGCCGAGCGAATGGGTCATGCTCACGCAGTTCCCGGCCGCGTCGGCGACGTTGATATGGGTCGTCTCCCGGCTCTCGAAGCCGCCACCGAGGCGGGGCACCGGCGCCTTCTCGCCGCGCCGGATCCGCTCTGCCGCCGCATCGGCGTAGGCGTCCGACATCAGTTCGGCGAAGGGAATGTCGACGAAGCGCGGATCGCCCATGCGGGCGTCCTTCTCGGCGGTGGCGATCTTCATCGCCTCGGCGACGGTGGCGACGTAGTCGGGCGAGTTGTGGCCCATCGCGGCGAGGTCGAACCGCTCGAGGATGCGGAGCATGAGCGCGATGACGAGCCCGCCGCCCGGCGGCTGGTTCGTGGCGACCCGGTGGCCGCGATAGTCGAGCCAGAGAGGGCCGGTCTCCTCGGTGGCGCAGGCGGCGAGATCGGCGGCGGCGATGAGGCCGCCATGGGCCGCCATGTCGTCGGCGATCTCGCGGGCGATGGCGCCGGTATAGAAATCCTCCGCGCCGTGCTCGGCGATCCGCCGGAGGGTGCGGCCCATGTCGGGGTTGCGGAGAATTTCGCCGATGGCGAGCGGCGTTCCGTCCGCCTTGCAATAGATCTTCCGCGTCGCCGGGTCGTCGGTCAGCCCGTGGATGCGGGCGACGCGGCCGTTATCCTCCCCGCGCATCCAGAAATTGTGGACGGCGGGGCGGACGGCGAAGCCCTCCTCGGCGTAGCGGATCGCCGGCTCCAGCGCCTTCGCCATCGACCAGGAGCCGAAGCGGGAGATCGCCTCGTCGAAGGCGCGGAGCGTCATCGGCGTGGTGGCGGACTGGTAGCCGATCTCGTTGACGCGGCCCTTCAGCACGAAGCCGAACCCGTCGTCGCATTCGCGGACGATCAGCTTCTCCCACATCTCGGGCGTCGTCGCGGCGGGGGCGCGGCCGTGAAAGTCGATCAGAAGGTGCGGGCCGCCGGCGAGGCGAAGATGCATCGAGCCGAAACCGGCGATGCCGCACATCATCGGGTCCACGACCGTCTGCACGAAGGCGGCGGCGATGGCGGCGTCCACCACGTTGCCGCCGGCCTTCAGCACGTCGAGCCCCGCCTCGGCCGCTTCGGGCTGAGGCGCCGAGACCATCATCTTCGCCATGTTCGGGGCTCCTTCCTGCACATCCGGGCGCGACGCTAGGCGGCGGCGCGGCCGGGCGCAATGCGGCGGGCGCCGGAGGCGTCTCGCGGCATGCGACGCCTTCTGCGGATCGAGGGCGGGCCTCGCCACCCCTCCGGGGCGACGAGGCCCGCCCCCGCTTGCGCGGCGAGGGGCGAAGCCGCACCCTCCCGCAATGGCGCTCCGCTACACGCTCCGGCAGCTCGAATACTTCGTCGCCGTCGGCGAGGCGGGCTCGATCGCCGCGGCGGCGGAGAAGGTCGCCGTCTCCTCGCCCTCGATCTCGGCCGCGGTGGCGCAGCTCGAAGCCGAGTTCGGCGTGCAACTCTTCGTCCGGCGCCATGCGCAGGGCCTCTCGCTGACCCCCGGCGGCCGCCGCGTCTTCCAGGAGGCGAAGCGGCTCCTTGAGCAGGGCAGGGCGCTCTATGACGTGGCGGCGGATGTGGCGAGCGCGGCGGGCGGGCCGCTGGCGCTCGGCTGCTTCGTCACGCTCGCGCCCTTCCTCCTGCCCGCGCTCCGCCGCTCCTTCGCCGAGGCCTGCCCGGAGGCGCGCGTCTCCCAAGTGGAGGCGGATCAGGCGCGGCTTTTCGAGCTTCTCCGCCGGGCGGAGATCGACCTCGCGCTCTGCTACGACATGGAGATCCCGGCCGATATCGAGTTCGAGCCGCTCGCCGCGCTGCCGCCCTATGTGCTGCTGCCCGCCGGCCATCGGCTGGCGGGCCGCGGGCGGATCGCGCTCGACGACCTCGGCGCGGAGCCGATGGTGCTGCTCGATTTGCCGATCAGCCGGGAATACTTCCTCGGCCTCGCCCATGCGAACGGGTTCCGGCCGACCATCGCGGAACGAACCTCGGAATTGTCGGTGCTCCGGAGCCTCGTCGGACGAGGCTTCGGCTACGCGCTTCTCAACATCCGTTCGCCGAGCCCGGAGGCGCCGGACGGCTCGCCGCTCGCCGAGGTCGATCTCGCCGGGCGGTTCGCGCCGCTGCGGCTCGGCCTCGCGGCGGCGCGGGGGGCGCGGCGCACCCGCGTTGCGCGGCTTTTCGAAGCCCATGCGCGGGCGGAGGCGGCAAGGGGCGTCATCCCCGGCCTGCCGCCGCCCTGAGCGGGCTCAGCAGCCGGGGCCGATGCAGCCCTGGCCGAAATCCGGGTTCGAGGGCGGCAGGAGCTTGGTCAGGAGCCGCCCGATCCGCCGGCCGAAATCCGGGTCGCTCGGCGTCGGCGAGCCGGAAAGGGTGAGTATCGCCTCCGAGACGGGCGTGCCGCGGCTCGAACAGAAGGCGCCGAGCACCTTCAGGTCTCCGCCGCCGGCGACGCCGCCCCGCGCCTCGCCGGCGCAGGCCTTCCGCGGCGTCGCGCCGGATTCGGGCGCGAAGATGAGGGCGAGATGCGGCCCGGTCTGCGCCGTCGCCGCGGCCGTCACGCCGCGCGGGTTCCAGCGCGCGGGCAGGCGAAGCGCCGCGGCGATCTCCTCCGGGCTCGCGCCGTCGCGCGTCGCGCCCGAGATGTAGGTCTCGCCGCCGCCGCCGGCGAAGATCGAAACGTAAGACGGCTCGTAGTTTGGCGAGACTTCCTCCGCCGTGATGATGTCGGCCCCCGCCGCGCCGGCCGAGAGGGCGAGCGCGATGGCGGAGAGCGAAAGCGTGGATCTCTTCATTGCGGGTCCTCCTGTCGGCCCCTACGCACCGAGATATGGTCCGGTTTCGCCCGGCCAAGGTCCAGCGTCGGCGGTGTGACGAACCGCGCGCCCGGCCGGGCCGCCGGGCCGCCTTGCCCGCTCCGGGGCCATCCGCTAAGCGGGGCGCGACAGGAGGCGGGGTCATATGGGCGAACTCAACCGGCTCACCGTGGCGGCGGCGCGCGACGGGCTTCGCAAGCGCGAATTCAGCTCGGCGGAGCTCACGGAGGATTGTCTCGCGGCGATCGAGGCCGCCGGGGCGCTCAACGCCGTGGTCCACAAGACGCCGGAAAAGGCGCGCGAGATGGCGAAGGCCGCCGATCTCCGCCTCGCCGCCGGCGACGCGCCGGATCTCTGCGGCGTGCCGCTCGGCGTCAAGGACCTCTTCTGCACCGAGGGGGCGCCCTCGCAGGCCGCCTCCAACATCCTCGGCGGCTTCGTGCCGCCCTACGAGTCCACCACCACTTCGCAGCTCTGGCGCGACGGCGCGGTGATGCTCGGCAAGCTTAACATGGACGAGTTCGCGATGGGCTCGTCGAACGAGACCTCCTGCTACGGCCCCGCCGTCTCGCCGTGGAAGCGGCCGGGGACGAACGCGCCGCTGACGCCGGGCGGCTCTTCCGGCGGCTCGGCGGCGGCGGTGGCGGCCGATCTCTGCCTCGCCGCGACGGCGACCGACACCGGCGGCTCGATCCGCCAGCCGGCGGCCTTCACCGGCACGGTCGGCGTGAAGCCGACCTATGGCCGCGTCTCCCGCTGGGGCATCGTCGCCTTCGCCTCCTCGCTCGACCAGGCGGGGCCGATCGCCAAGTCGGTGCGCGATGCGGCGATCATGCTGAAGGCGATGGCCGGGGCCGACCCGAAGGACTCCACCTCCGCCGACCTTCCGGTGCCGGATTTCGAGGCGGCGCTCACCGGCGATCTTCGCGGCAAGGTGATCGGCGTGCCGAAGGAATACCGCGTCGAGGGCATGCCGGACGAGATCGAGGCGCTCTGGGCGCGTGGGCGCGCGCTCCTTGAGGACGCCGGAGCGACGCTGCGGGACATCTCGCTCCCACATACGAAATATGCGCTGCCGGCCTATTACATCATCGCCCCGGCCGAAGCTTCGTCCAACCTCGCGCGCTATGACGGCGTCCGCTACGGCGCGCGGGCTAAGCTGAAGGCCGGCGACGGCGTGACCGAGATGTACGAGCGGAGCCGCGCGGAGGGCTTCGGCACGGAGGTGAAGTCCCGCGTCATGGTCGGGGCCTATGTGCTCTCGGCCGGCTACTACGACGCCTATTATCTCCGGGCGCAGAAGGTCCGCACCCTGATCAAGCGGGATTTCGAGACGGCCTTCGCCGAGGGCGTCGACGCCATCCTCACTCCCGCCACGCCTTCGGCCGCCTTCGCGCTCGGCGAGGTCGGCGGCGAGGACCCGGTGCAGATGTACCTCAACGACGTTTTCACCGTGACGGTGAACCTCGCCGGGCTCCCCGGCGTGTCGGTGCCCGCGGGGCTCGACCCGAACGGCCTGCCGCTCGGGCTTCAGATCATCGGCCGCCCCTGGGACGAGGCGGGCATGATGAATGTAGCCGCCGCCATCGAGGCGCGCGCCGGCTTCGCCGCGAAGGCGGAGCGCTGGTGGTGAGCGGCGCCGTCAGGCCTTGAGGTTCACGGCGGCCATCCGGCCGTTTCGCCCTTCCTCAAGCTCGAAGGAAACCTTCTGACCTTCGTTCAGCCCCTGCATGCCCGATCGCTGCACGGCGGTGATATGAACGAAGACGTCTTTTCCGCCGCCATCGGGCTCGATGAAGCCGTAGCCCTTGGTGACGTTGAACCACTTGACGGTTCCGCTGGGCATGCACTTGCTCCTCGCTTGGCGCCGCTTCCAAGTCGCGGCGTCCGTCTTGCTGCGACCGGGGCGCGGCGCCATGGCGCCTTTAACCGGGACGCGACCTCCCAATGAAAAGGTGGCAGGAAACAGCGCGAATCACAAGTAAAGGCGTTCTTGCCGCGCCGTTCGGCGCGCCCTAAAGACCCTTCGTGCACAGAATGGAGTGAGCGCATGGCCCTCGACGTCGCCCTTCTCGCCTTCGAAGAGCCGGTTGCAAAGCAGATCGAGGGCGCGACCGGCCCGTGGGAGATGGTGATCGGCATGGAGGTGCACGCGCAGGTGCTCTCCAGGGCCAAGCTCTTTTCGGGCGCCTCGGCCGCTTATGGCGGCGCGCCGAACAGCCATGTGAGCCTCGTCGATGCGGCGATGCCGGGGATGCTTCCGGTCATCAACCGGTTCTGCGTGGAGCAGGCGATCCGCGCCGGGCTCGGGCTCAAGGCGGCGATCAATCTCCGCAGCGTGTTCGACCGGAAGAACTACTTCTATCCCGACCTGCCGCAGGGCTATCAGATCAGCCAGTTCAAGCACCCCGTGGTCGGCGAGGGCGAGGTGATCGTCGATCTCGGCCCCGGCGTCGGGCGGCGCGTCGGCATCGAGCGCATCCATCTCGAGCAGGACGCCGGCAAGTCGATCCACGACCAGGACCCGGCGCTCTCCTTCGTCGATCTGAACCGCACCGGCGTCGCGCTGATGGAAATCGTCTCCCGCCCGCATATCCGCGGGCCGGAGGAGGCGGCGGAATACGTCCGGAAGCTTCGGCAGATCCTCCGCTATCTCGGAGCCTGCGACGGCAACATGCAGGAAGGCTCGCTCCGCGCCGACGTGAACGTCTCGGTCTGCCGGCCGGGCCAGTACGAGAAGTATCGCGAGACCGGGGATTTCTCGCATCTCGGCACGCGCTGCGAGATCAAGAACATGAACTCGATGCGCTTCATCCAGCAGGCCATCGACTATGAGGCGCGCCGGCAGATCGGCATTCTCGAAGATGGCGGTAGGGTCGACCAGGAGACGCGGCTCTACGACCCGTCGAAGGGAGAGACGCGCTCGATGCGCTCCAAGGAGGAGGCGCACGACTATCGCTATTTCCCGGACCCGGACCTTCTGCCGCTTGAATTCACCCAGGCCTGGGTGGACGAGATCGCCGCGTCGCTGCCGGAACTGCCGGACGAGAAGAAGGCCCGCTTCGTGCGGGACTACGGCGTCACCGAATACGATGCCGGCGTGCTGACCGCCGAGGCGGAGGACGCCGCCTTCTTCGAGGCCGTGGCGACGGGCCGGGACGGCAAGCAGGCCGCAAACTGGATCGTCAACGAGCTTTTCGGCCGGCTCAACAAGGAGGGGAAGTCCGTCTCCGAGAGCCCGGTTTCCGCGGCGCAGCTCGGCGGCGTGATCGACCTCATCGCCAAGGGCGACATCTCCGGCAAGATCGCCAAGGACCTCTTCGAGATCATCTGGTCCGAAGGCGGGGACCCGGCCGCGATCGTGGAAGCCCGCGGCATGAAGCAGGTAACGGACACCGGCGCCATCGAGGCGGCGGTCGATGAGGTGATCGCGGCCAACCCGGAGAAGGCCGAGCAGGCCAAGGCGAAGCCCTCGATGGCCGGCTGGTTCGTCGGCCAGGTGATGAAGGCGACCGGCGGCAAGGCCAACCCGCAGGCGGCCGGCGATCTCGTCAGGAAAAAGCTCGGAATCGAATAAATCCCGCCGGGGTTTAGACCCACTTAATAGGTCGCTCGCTATCTGACCGCCGTTCTCTTGGGGGGTGTGATGGCGAAGGTTTCTGGGCAGGGTAGCTTCGGGAAAGACCTGCCGAACGGTGTGCGCGCGACGCGCGACGCCGCCTTCGACCTTATCGCGACCCCGGTCTTCCTGATCTCGATCGACCAGGTCGGCCGGCCGGTCTTTCGCGGCGTGAACGCGGCGCATTCGATGATCAGCGGGCTGACGCGCGAGGACGTCGCCGGGCGCACCGCGCTCGAACTCTTCGGCGAGCGCGCCGGCGGCATCGCCTATGAACGCCACTGCGCCGCGCTCTATTCTGACGATCCGGTCTCCTACCCGATCACGCTGCCCTCGCCCGCGGGCCCGCGCCACTTCGTCACCACGCTCACCCATGAGCTGAACGAGGCCGGGGCGGTGGTGGGCCTCGTCGGCACGATGGTGGACATGACGCCGCTGGCCCATGCGCAGGAGCAGGAGGTCGCCCGCGCGGCGGAGCTTCTGCGCCGGGCGCGCGGCCTCAGCCGGATGCTCGCCGTCGCCACGCGCGATCTGAAATCCGCGACGCGCGCCATCGGCGCCGCCGCCACCGATCTCCGCCTCGGCTTCATCGATCTCGGCGACGGGAAGCTTGCGAAGGTCGCGGGGCTCGAAACCGCTGCGGCGCGCGCCGTCGCGGCGCTGGAAGAGATCGAGCTCGATGGCCTCGGCGAGCGGGAAGGCGCGGCCTTCCGCCTGTTCTCGCTCCAGATCCTCTGCGAGAATCTCGTGCTTTCCATCGATCCCGAAGGAAAGCACAGCGTCAGCCTGCCCGATGCGGCGCCTTTCGGCGACGAGGTGGTGCTGCGGATCGTCCTCCGCCGTCTCATCCAACGCGCTATCGATCACGTGGGCCCGGATGGCGGCTCGCTGGAGATCGCCCTCGACGAAGCGGCGCATGGGCGGATGCGCTTCGTCGTCAAGGCGGCAGCGGGCCCGTTCCGGCCCGACATCGCCGCCGCGACGCTCGAAGAAGTCGAGGAAATCCTCGTCGCGCGGGGCGGGTTGATGGCGCCGCCGAACCCGTCAGGTGTCCGCCTCGTCTTCTCGCTGCCCGGCGCGCTCGCTGCAGACCTCGACGCCGCTACTGAAGCACCAGTTCGACACGCCGGTTAAGCGCCCGGCCGGCCTCGCTCGCATTCGAGGCGCGGGGCGAGAGAAAGGCGACGCCATGGGGCGTCACCTGGCCGGGCTCCACCCCCGGCTCCGCCTCCAGCGCCTTCGCCACCGCTTCCGCACGAGCCTTGGAGAGGGCGAGGTTCGTCTCGAACCCGCCCTGATTGTCCGAATGCCCGACGATGAAGAAGGAAAGGTCGGGCCGCGCCCGGAGGATCTCCGCCACCTGCTGGAGCGCGTCGGCCGAGGCGCCGGTCATCTTCGCCGAACCCGGTTCGAACTCGACGCCGTCGAGCGGCGCGCGGCCCTCGTCGGTCAGCCGCCGGGCGATCTCGAAGAGCCGCGCGTCGCCGGGCTTGGCGCGGGGCGGCGGCGCGTCGCCGGCAGGGGAGAGCCGTTCCGGCGCCGCCTCACCGGCCACGGCGACGATCTGCACGAAGAGCTTGCCGCCCTGGCGTGAGGCGAGGACGGAGGCCGCCCGCCCCTCGGCCTCGACGGCAAGGAAGCGGAAATCGGCGAGGTCGAAGCGCATCGCCGGCGGCT
>CALFYQ010000346.1 GCA_937952085.1 uncultured Paracoccaceae bacterium
GCGACGCCGCCGCCGCCGCCGGCGAGGTTCACCACCTGCATAGTCCCATCGATGATGCCGAGGTCCTGCATCGTCTTGCCGACCTGCCGGCAGGTGAAATCCCAGCCGCCGCCGGGATTGGCGGGCGCGATGCACTCGGTCGCCTCGGGCTCGAAGGCCGCGGCGGGCGCGGCGACGAAGGCGGCGAAGGCGCAGGCGACGAGAATTCTGGCGCGGGGGCTCATGGCGTTCCTTCCCTAGGAGGCGCCGCTTTCGAGCGGCTTGGCGCGAGGGTGGCGAAGATCGGGACGCCGTTCAACGGCTTTCGGCGCAGGCGATCGGCGCGGAAACCGACTTGCCGCTCTTCGCAGGGGCGCCGGCGGGGCGTAGCCTGACAGGACGAATCGCCGCCGCCCCAGAGGGATGCCCACATGAAGAGCTTCAAGAAGATCCTCGTCGCGAACCGCGGCGAGATCGCGATCCGGGTGATGCGCGCGGCCAGCGAACTCGGCAAGCGGACGGTGGCGATCTACGCCGACGAGGACAAGCTCTCGCTCCACCGCTTCAAGGCGGACGAGGCCTATCTCGTGGGCCAGGGCATGGGCCCGATCGAGGCCTATCTCTCGATCCCCGAGGTGATCCGCGTCGCGAAGGAATGCGGCGCCGACGCGATCCATCCGGGCTACGGCCTCCTTTCGGAGAACCCGAACTTTGTCGAGGCCTGCGCGAAGGCGGGCATCGCCTTCATCGGCCCGAAGGCGGAGACGATGCGCCTTCTCGGCGACAAGGCGAGCGCGCGCCGCGCGGCGATCGCGGCCGGCGTGCCGGTGGTGCCGGCGACCGAGGTCCTGCCGGACGACATGAACGAAGTGCGGAAGATGGCCGCCGAGATCGGCTATCCGCTTATGCTGAAGGCCTCATGGGGCGGCGGCGGCCGCGGCATGAGGCCGATCTTCTCCGAGGGCGAACTGGAGGCGAAGGTCCGCGAGGGCCGGCGCGAGGCGGAGGCCGCCTTCGGCAACGGCGAGGGCTATCTCGAAAAGCTGGTGCAGCGCGCCCGGCATGTCGAGGTGCAGATCCTCGGCGACCATTACGGCAACATCGTCCACCTCTTCGAGCGGGACTGTTCGGTCCAGCGCCGCAACCAGAAGGTCGTGGAGCGCGCGCCCGACCCCTATCTCACCGCGGAGCAGCGGACGGAGATCTGCGGCCTCGGCCTCAAGATCGCGGAATACGCGAAATACCAGTGCGCCGGCACGGTCGAGTTCCTGATGGACGCCGATAACGGTCATTTCTACTTCATCGAGGTCAATCCGCGCATCCAGGTCGAGCACACCGTCACCGAGGAGGTGACCGGCGTCGACATCGTGAAGGCGCAGATCCGCATCACCGAAGGCGGCCATATCGGCGATCTCGACGAGACCGGCGTGCCGCCGCAGGACGATATCAAGCTCCGCGGCCATGCCGTTCAGTGCCGCGTCACCACGGAGGACCCGCTCAACAACTTCATCCCGGACTATGGCCGCATCACCGCCTATCGCGGCGCCACCGGCTTCGGCATCCGCCTCGACGGCGGCACCGCCTATTCCGGCGCCGTCATCACCCGCTTCTACGACTCGCTGCTGGAGAAGGTGACGGCCTGGGCCCCGACGCCGGAGGAGGCGCGGCTCCGGCTCATCCGCGCGCTCCGCGAGTTCCGCATCCGCGGCGTCGCCACCAACCTCGCCTTTGTCGAAAACCTCGTCCAGCACCCGAAGTTCATCAACGCGACCTACACCACCAAGTTCATCGACGAGACGGAAGAGCTCTTCCAGTTCCGCAAGCGGCGGGACCGCGCGACGAAGCTTCTCACCTATGTCGCCGACATCACGGTGAACGGGCACCCGGAAGTCGCCGGGCGGCCGAGGCCCTCCGCCCACGCCAGGCCGCCGAAGCCGCCGGCGAAACGGCTTGAGACGCCGCCGCCCGGCACAAGGCAGCTTCTGGAGGAGAGGGGCGCGAAGGGCGTCTCCGACTGGATGCTGGCGCAGGACAAGCTCCTCATCACCGACACCACCATGCGGGACGCGCACCAGTCGCTGCTGGCGACGCGGATGCGCAGCCATGACATGCTGAAGGTCGCGCCGGTCTACGCGACCAACCTGCCGAACCTCTTCTCGATGGAATGCTGGGGCGGCGCGACCTTCGACGTCGCCTATCGCTTCCTGCAGGAATGCCCATGGCAGCGCCTCCGGATGCTCCGCAAGGCGATGCCGAACCTCCTCACGCAGATGCTGCTCCGCTCCGCCAACGGCGTCGGCTACACCAACTACCCGGACAACGTGGTGGTGAAGTTCGTCCAGCAGGCGGCGGAGACCGGGGTCGACATCTTCCGCGTCTTCGACAGCCTCAACTGGGTCGAGAACATGCGCGTCGCGATGGACGCGGTGATCGACACCGGCAAGATCTGCGAAGGCGCGATCTGCTATACCGGCGACATCCTCGACCCGGACCGCGCCAAGTACGACCTCAAGTATTATGTCGACATGGGCAAGGCGCTCAGTGACGCCGGCGCGCACATCATCGGCCTGAAGGACATGGCGGGCCTCCTGAAGCCGCGCGCCGCCTATGCGCTGGTCAAGGCGCTTAAGGAGGAGGTGGGCCTGCCGGTCCATTTCCATACGCATGACACGTCCGGCATCGCCGCCGCGTCGATCCTCGCCGCGTCGAGCGCCGGCGTGGACGCCGTCGATGCGGCGATGGACAGCTTCTCATCCGGCACCTCGCAGCCCTGCCTCGGCTCGATTTCCGAGGCGGTCCGCGGCACCGAACGGGATACCGGGCTCGATTCTTCCGCAATCCGCGAAATTTCGGAATACTGGGAAGGCGTGCGCCGGCTCTACGCGGCCTTCGAGGCGGGGACGATCTCCGGCGCCTCGGAGGTCTATCTCCACGAGATGCCGGGCGGGCAGTTCACCAATCTCAAGGAGCAGGCCCGCTCGCTCGGCCTAGAGGAGCGCTGGGGCGAGGTCGCCAAGACCTATGCCGAGGTGAACCGCATGTTCGGCGACATCCCGAAGGTCACCCCCTCCTCCAAGGTGGTCGGCGACATGGCGCTCGCCATGGTGGCCGGCGGGCTGACCCGCGCCGAGGTAGAAGGACCGAAGGACGTCTCCTTCCCGGACAGCGTGGTGGACTTCTTCCGCGGCGGGCTCGGCCAGCCGCCTGGCGGCTTCCCCGCCGCGCTGCAGAAGAAGGTGCTCAAGGGCGAGGCGCCGCTCACCGAGCGGCCCGGCAAGTCGCTGAAGCCGATCGACCTCGAAGAGGTGCGCAGGAAGGTCTCGGCGGAGCTCAACGGCTTCACCGTCGACGACGAGGATCTCTGCGGCTACCTCATGTATCCGAAGGTCTACCTCGACTATATGGGCCGGCACCGGGATTACGGCCCGGTCCGCGTGCTGCCGACGCTCACCTATTTCTACGGTATGGAGGTGGGCGAGGAGCTGACCTTCGAGCTCGAGGCCGGCAAGACCGTTATCGTCCGCCTCCAGACCGTCTCCGACCCGACCGAAGATGGCGAGGTGAAGGTCTTCTTCGAGCTGAACGGCCAGCCCCGCGTCATCCGCGTGCCGGACCGGTCCGTCGCCGCCTCGGCGCAGAAGCACCCGAAGGCGGAGGTCGGGAACCCGAACCATGTCGCGGCGCCGATGCCGGGCGTCGTCGCCTCCGTCGCGGTGAAGGAAGGGCAGGAAGTGGCGGCCGGCGCGCTCCTCCTCTCCATCGAGGCGATGAAGATGGAGACGGCGATCCACGCCGACCGCGCCGGCGTCGTCGCCCGCATCGTCACCCCGCCGGGCAGCCAGGTGGACGCGAAGGACCTGCTGATCGAGTTCGCGGCCTGAGGCGAATCGCATGAGGCCGCCGCCTTCCCCGGCGGCGGCGTTGCAGCTAAGTAACCGGCGGACCCGCCAGAGGAGACCGCCGTGACCCAGGAAATCGCCGCAGCATTCGCCGACCGCATGCTCTCGCTGGGCCTCGCCCGCGTATCCGAGGCCGCGGCCATCGCTTCGGCGAAGCTGGTCGGCCGCGGCGACGAGAAGGCCGCCGACCAGGCCGCCGTCAACGCCATGCGCGAGCAGCTCAACCTCCTCGACATCAAGGGCGTCGTGGTGATCGGCGAGGGCGAGCGCGACGAGGCGCCGATGCTCTATATCGGCGAGGAGGTCGGCTCCGGCAAAGGCCCAGAGGTCGACATCGCGCTCGACCCGCTCGAAGGCACCACCCTCACGGCGAAGGACATGCCGAACGCTCTGACGGTGATCGCCATGGGCCCGCGCGGCTCCCTCCTCCACGCGCCGGACGTCTACATGGACAAGCTTGCGATTGGCCCGGGCTTCCCCGCGGGCCTCGTCGATCTCGACATGCCGGTGAAGGAGCGGGTGACGACGCTGGCCAAGGCCAAGGGCGTCACGCCGGGCGACATCAAGGTCTGTGTGCTGGAGCGGCCGCGGCACGAGGAGATCATCCGGGAGCTTCGCGCCGTCGGCGCGCAGATCCGGCTCATCACCGACGGCGACGTCGCCGGCGTGATCCACTGCGCCGAGCCCGACGTCACCGGCATCGACATGTACATGGGCTCGGGCGGCGCGCCGGAGGGCGTCCTCGCCGCCGCGGCGCTGAAATGCATGGGCGGGCAGATCCAGGGCCGGCTCCTCTTCCGCACCGACGAGGAGCGGAGCCGCGCCGCCAAGGCCGGCGTCACCGACCTCAACCGGAAATACAGCCGGGACGACATGGTCCGCTCAGACGTGATCTTCGCCGCCACCGGCGTGACCGACGGCTCGATCCTGCCCGGCCTCAAGCACCGGGGCGGCTTCATCGAGACGGAGACGATCCTGATGCGTTCCCGCACCGGCTCGGTCCGCCGGCTCCGCTACCGCACGCGGGACCATTGATGGCCAAGCGCGTCGGCTTCGGCGCCGGCGCGCCGCAGGAACGGCGCCGGCGCCTGCCGGCGATCCTCTTCCTCCTGGTCTGGCTCGGCATTCTCGGCTGGATGACCTCGATGGTCGCCGGGATCGACGCCGGCGAGGGGCCGTCCTGGCCGCTGATGATCTGGCTCGGCGTCGCCGGCCTTCTCGGCCTCGGCGGCGTTCTCGCCCTCGTGCGGGAATTGCGCGGCCGCAACCCAGCGCCGACGCGCGGCGCAAAGCCCAATCCGCTCCGCCGCAGCCGCGGCGATGCGGCGGATGGCGATGTCGGCGGCGGTGACTCCGATGGCGGCGACGGCGGCGGCGGTGACTGAGCCCTATCTCGGCGTCTCCCGCTCGCTCCTCGGCCGGGTCTGGATCGGCCCCTCACCCGCAACGGAACGGATGGGCGCGGCCATCGCCCGCGAGATCGGCATGCCGGAACTGGTCGGCCGCGTCCTCGCCGCCCGGGGCGTGACGCCCGAAGCCGCCGCCGACTATCTGGAACCGAAGCTCCGGGACCTGCTGCCCGACCCCGCCACGCTCCGCGACATGGAGAAGGCCGCCGCCCGCCTCGCCCGCGCCGTCCTCAAGGGCGAGCGCATCGCCATCTTCGGCGACTACGACGTCGACGGCGCCGCCTCTTCCGCCCTCCTCCTCGACTGGCTGCGCGCGCAAGGGCGCGACGCCACGCTCTACATCCCGGACCGGATCGACGAGGGCTATGGCCCCAACACGCCGGCGATGACCGCGCTCGGCAAGGCGCATGACCTCGTGATCTGCGTCGATTGCGGCACGCTCAGCTTCGAGCCGGTCGCCGCGGCGCAGGCGGCTGGGGCCGAGGTGATCGTCGCCGACCACCACCTCGCCGGCGAAACGCTGCCCGCCTGCGCCGCGCTGGTGAACCCCAACCGGAACGACGACGCATCCGGCGCCGGCCATCTCTGCGCCGCCGGAGTCGTCTTCCTTCTCCTCGTCGAGGCGAACCGACGGCTCCGCGCCGAGGGACGGCAGGGGCCGGACCTGATGGCCGCGCTCGATCTCGTCGCCCTCGCGACGGTGGCGGACGTCGCCCCGCTCACCGGCGTCAACCGCGCCTTCGTGCGGCAGGGGTTGAAGGTGATGGCGGCGCGCCGCCGCCCCGGCCTCCGGGCGCTGGCCGACATCGCGGGGCTCGACCGCCCGCCGACCGCGCACCATCTCGGCTATCTCCTTGGTCCGCGGATCAACGCCGGCGGACGAATCGGCAAGGCCGATCTCGGCGCGCGGCTCCTCTCCGCCGGCGGCGACGAGGAGGCGGCCGGCCTCGCCGCCGAACTCGACCGCCTGAACGGCGAGCGCCGGCGGATCGAGGCCGAGGCGCTGGAGGAGGCGGTGGCGCGGGTCGAGGCGCGGGGCCCGGTCGGCACTCTCGTCTGGGCCGCGGCGGGGGGCTGGCACCCCGGCGTTCTCGGCATCGTCGCGGGGCGCCTCCGCGAGCGGTTCGACCGGCCCGCCGTCGCCCTCGCCATCGCCGACGGCGCCGCGACCGGCTCGGCCCGCTCGGTCGAAGGCGCGGATATCGGCGCCGCCGTCCTCGCCCTCGCCCGCGACGGCGTCATCCTCCGCGGCGGCGGCCACCGCATGGCGGCCGGCCTCACGGTGGCGGAAGACCGGCTGGAGGAAGCCATGGCCGCCCTCGCGGCGCGGATCGAGGCCGAAATCGGCCCCGCCCCGCCGCCTTCCGCGCTCCATGTCGACGGCGTCCTCTCAGCGCAGGCGGCGACGCCCGAGCTGGTCGAGGCGCTGGAGGCCGCCGGCCCGTTCGGCCAGGCGGCGCCGGCGCCCCGGGTCGCCCTGCCCGGAATGCGGGTCGCCTCCGCGCGCCGGATGGGGACGGACCACCTCGCCCTCACCATCGCGGACCCGGCCGGCGGCCGGCTCGACGCCGTCCTCTTCCGCGCCTTCGCCACGCCCCTCGGCGCCGCGCTGGAGGATCGGGGCGGCGGCCCGACTCACCTCGCCGGCCGGCTCGAGATCGACGAATGGGGCGGCCGCCGCCGCGCGCGCCTTCGCATCGAGGACGCCGCGCCGGGCGCTTGAATCCGCGCCGCGCGCAAGCTAATGAGCGCCCGCCGAGGCGCTCCCTTCGTCTATCGGTTAGGACGCCAGATTTTCAATCTGGAAAGACGGGTTCGACTCCCGTAGGGAGTACCAGGCGCCCTCCCCGACACAGCTTTGCGTGCGTTCCTCGGCAATGCGCGCGCGAATGGGCGGCCCGGCGCTCCACCAGGGCGTGCGGCCGGCCGCCGGGTCGCGTATGAAGGCGGGATGGAGCCGCATTCCGAGATTCCCCGCATCAGCCAGGATCCGACGGACCCCGCCTTCGCGGCCGACCCCTACCCTTTCTACGCCCGGCTCCACGCCATGCGCAGCCCGGTCTTCTGGGAGGAGTTCGGCGTTCCGGTGATCGTCTCCTGGGCGGCGATCTCCGGCGCTCTCCGCGACCGCCGGCTCGGCCGCAACGATCCGCGCGCGGAGGCGGAGCCGGGCGCGTTCGGGCGCCATGCCGCGCGCAGCATGCTCGGGCGGGACGGTCAGGCTCATCTTCGGGTGCGCGCGCCGGTCGCGCGCTACTTTTCGACCGCGCGGGTGCGGCAGGCGGGAAGCCTCGCCGAGGAGATCGCGGACGAGGGTCTTCGCCGGCTCGCACCCGCCGGCGCGGGGGATCTGGTCTCCGCCTTCTGCCTTCCGACGCCGATGCGCGTGATCGCCCGCCTGATCGGCGCGGACGGGGTGAGCCCGGACGATCTCTGGCGCTGGGCCCGGGCGTTGACGGAGCCATATCGGATGCTGCCCGCGCCGCCCGGCGCCACGTCCGAAGCGAACGCGGCGACAGAGGAATCCGCCGCCTTCTTCCGCGGCCTGCTCGACGCGCGGGCGAAGGCGCCGCAGCGCGATCTCGTCTCCGTTCTCGCCGCGGAACTCGACCGGGAGGAGGCGATCGCGACGCTCACGCTCGTCCTCTACGCCGGGCATCGCGGCGTGGCGCATACGATCGCCGTCGCGGCGCGGGCCCTCGCCGGCCGCCCCGACCTCGCCGAGGCCCTCTCGCCGGAGCGCGTCGCCGACACGGTGGAGGAGGCGCTCCGCTTCGACCCGCCGGCGCACATGTTCCAGCGCATCGCGCTGGAGGATTTCGAAGGTTTCGGCCTCAGGCTCCGCAAGGGCGACCGGGTCGGCGTCCTGCTCGGCGCCGCCTGCCGGGATCCGGCGCGTTTCGAGGAGCCGGGGCGGTTCCTGATCGACCGCGCCAATCCAGGCCATTCGGCCTTCGGCTGCGGACCGCATTTCTGCAATGGCGCGGCCATCGCGCGGGCGGAGATCGCCGCCGTCCTTCCACGCCTCTTCGCGCGGTTGCCAGGCCTCCGGATCACGCGGCCGCCGGAATTCGCGAACCGCTACCCGTTTCGCGCCATCTCCCGGCTCGATGCGGCATGGGAGGCTTGACGACGGGGCGGGCGAGGCCATCCTAACTCCCATGCGCCGCGCCCTCGTCATCGCGCTCCTGTTCCTCGCCGCGCCGGCGGCGGCGCAGATCGCGCCGGCGGAGCGAGCCGAGGCGTTGGAGGACGCCTTCCACGCGCTCCACGACGCGCCGACCGAGGAGATCGCCGGCCGCATCGAGAAGACAATTTGGGGCCTCTGGTTCATCGGGCCCGACGCGGAGGCGACGCGCCGGCTCGACGACGCCGCGCTCGCGCTCCGCTCCGGCCAGCTCGAAGAAGCGCGGCGCCTCCTCGAGGCGCTGGTGGCGGACCGGCCGGATTTCGCCGAGGCTTGGAACCAGCTCGCCTTCGCCAAGTTCCTGCTGGGGGACCCCTACGGCTCCCTCTCCGACATCGATGCCGTGCTGCGGCGGGAGCCGCGGCATTTCGGGGCCCTCGCCGGCAGGGCCGAGATCGAGCGGCGCATGGGCCGCGCCTACGCCGCCTCGAAGACGATGGGCCGGATCGGCGCGCTCCACCCCTGGCTCGCCCGCCGCAGCGCCATCCCGGCGGACCCGCCGCCGCCCGACCCGCCGCTCTGAGCCGGGTTGGAGCGGTTTGTGAAACCGGGCCGCCTCTGTTATTCCGGCCTTGCGCATGATGCGCAGCCTCGTGGTTGTTCCCGGAACGACGGCGGGGAGGCCGAGAACCCGCGACGACGCGGCCTCGGAAAACCCATCTGAAGAACAGGACGACGCCATGACCCAGGCCGCAAAGGCTGGAGACAAGCTGCGCATTCACTATACCGGCCGCCTCGAAGACGGCTCCGTCTTCGACAAGTCCGAGGGGCGCGGCCCGCTCGAATTCACCGCCGGCGGCGGCGAGGTGATCCCGGGCTTCGACCGCGGCGTGATCGGCATGGCCGTCGGCGAGAGCCGCACCCTCACCGTCCCGCCCGAGGAGGCCTACGGCCCGCGGGACCCGAACCGGGTGCAAAGCGTGCCCCGCAACGCGCTGCCCGCCGACATCCCGACCGAGCCGGGCACGCAGCTCAACCTCCAGACGCAGGACGGCCAGGTCATCATGGTCGCCGTCGTGAGCGCAAGCGACGCCGAGATCGAGCTCGACGCCAACCACCCGCTCGCCGGCCAGACGCTGACCTTCGACGTGACCCTCGTCGAGATCGCCTGAACGGAAAGCGCCGCCCCGGAGGGCGGCGCACGACGCTCCGAACGGCGCGGATCAGCCGACCAGCGCGCCGTCGACCCTGGTGATCGCGACGATCGCCGACCGCGGCGTGGCGTCGCCGCCCTCCGGCCAATGGCTGTCGCTGCCCTCCTCGCCCGGATGCTGCACGCCGACGAACATCGTCGAGCGGTCCGGGCTCCAGGTGAGGCCGGTGATCTCGCACCCGTTCGGCCCGGTGAGGAAACGGCGGATCTCGCCGGTCGTCGGGTCGGCGGCGAGCATCTGGTTGTTACCCTGCCCCGCGAAATCGCCTTCGTTGGAGTAGGAGCCGTCGGTCTGGATCCAGAGCAGGCCGGTCGAATCGAAGGCCAGTCCGTCGGGCGAGTTGAACATGTTGTCGGCGTTGACGTTCGCCGAGCCCGCATAGGCGTCCTGGTGAACCGTCGGGTTGCCGGCGATCACGAAGAGGTCCCAGCGGAAGGTCTCGGCCGCATGGTCGCCGCCTTCCGGATGGAGCCGGACGATCTGGCCGTAATTGTTCTTCCCGCGCGGATTGGGCCCGCCGACGACCTGCTCGACGCCGCCCGAGTTCTTCTTCTCGCCGCGGTTCCTGTTGTTGGTGAGCGAGACATAGACCTCGGGCGCACGGGGGTTGGCGGCGACCCATTCCGGCCGGTCCATCGTCGTCGCGCCGACCTTGTCGCCCGCCATGCGGGCGTGGATCAGCACTTCGGCGAGGGAGGCCATGCCGGTCGTCTCCGGCGTGAGGGCGAGCCAGACCCCCGTGCCGTCATCGGCGAACTTCGCGGCGTAGAGCACGCCGTCGTTCATCAGCGCGTCGGTGTCGACGCCCGGCGCGTAAACGCCGTTCGAAACGTAGCGATAGAGATACTCGCCCCGCTCGTCGTCGCCGAGATAGGTGACGACATGGCCCGCCGGGCTCAGAACCGTCTCCGCGTTCTCGTGCTTGAAGCGGCCGAGCGCGGTGCGCTTCTTCGGGGTCGAGGCGGGGTCGGCGGGGTCCACCTCGACGATCCAGCCGCAGCGATTGGGCTCGTTCGGCTCCTTCGAGATGTCGAAGCGGGCGTCCACCTTCGCCCAGCCATAGCCCCAGTCCTTGGCCGAGACGCCATACCGCTTCAGCGCCGCGTCCGGCTCATGCGCCTCGTCCGGCGCGGAGAAGTAGCCGTTGAAATTCTCCTCGCAGGTCAGGTAGGTGCCCCACGGGGTCTTGGAAGAGCCGCAATTGTTCCACGTTCCGAGGGACTTGGCGCCCGTCGGGTCGGCGGCGGTCTTCATCAGGTCGTGGCCGGCGGCGGGGCCGGTGATCTCCATCTCGGTCTGCGGCGTCACGCGGCGGTTGAACTTGCTGTCCGTCACCACCTTCCAGGCCGAGCCGTCATGGGCGATTTCGACGAAGGAGAGGCCATGCGCATACATGCCCTTCCAGATGTCGTCGTCGTTCGCCGCCTTCCCCTCGGGCCGGGTGCCCCAGATGATCTCCGTGTTCGTGTATTCGTTGTTGACCGCGAGGATGACATGCTCCCCGGTCTGGAAAACGTGCATGCCGTCGGTGTTGTCGCCGAACGTGATCTTCTGGCTCTCGGCGGTGCCGCGGGTGGCGTGGTCGAAGGCCGGGCCGGAGGCCGAGATCGGGTCGCCCCAGCGGATCAGGATGTCGGCGCGATAGCCCTCGGGCACGATGAGCTTGTCCGCCGTCGAGGTCGGGATCGCCTCGAACGCGAAGCGGGAGGAGGCCGCCTGGGCCTTCGGCGCCATGCCGCCGCCCACCGCCGCCACCGCGCCGAGCGCCGCGGCGCCGCCGAGGAAGCCGCGGCGGCTCAGCGCGCGCTCGACAACGTCGTCGAATTCGCAGCGCTCGGGTTTCGGATTGATCAGCTCGTCATGCTCGTCAAAGCTGAGCTTCTTGTCCGTCATGAGGCGTACTCCCTGGGTTCGGACCTCGGTGCGCCGGCGAAGGGCCGTCGCGACGCGACGCGCGTAGCATCGCTCCGTGACGGTCCGGCGACACTCGGGCCTGTTATTCGTTGCACCTGCAACGATCTTCGGCCACCATCGCCGCGCCGCGATTCCACGCGCGAAGCGCACGGCGATCAAGAAAAAACAGCGGGAGCGAGATGCGCTACGCCTACGAGGAATTCCCCTACGAGACGCCGCCGCCGCTCCGGGGCGCGGCGGAGGGTCGCAAGCCGGCGGTGATCGTCGGCGCCGGCCCGGTCGGCCTCGCCCTCGCCATCGATCTGGCGACGCGCGGCGTCCCGACCGTGGTGCTCGACGACAACAACGTCGTCTCCGTCGGCTCCCGCGCGATCTGCTGGGCGAAGCGGACGCTGGAGATCTTCGACCGGCTCGGCGTCGGCGAGCGGATGGTGGCGAAGGGCGTCACCTGGAAGATCGGGCGGACGCGGCACCGCGACCGGGAGGTGTTCCAGTTCGACCTCCTGCCGGAGGACGGGCACAAGGCGCCAGCCTTCATCAACCTCCAGCAATACCATGTCGAGCAATACCTCGTGGAGCGGTGCCGGGACTTTCCGGCGCTGATCGACCTCCGGTTCCGGAACCGGGTGACGGCGGTGGAGCGTTTCGGCGCCCACGCCGCGGCGACGGTGGAGACGCCGGACGGCGCCTACCGGATCGAGGCGGACTGGCTTCTCGCCTGCGACGGGGCCGGCAGCCCGATCCGCCGCATGATGGGGCTCGACTTCGCCGGCGAGCTCTTCGAGGAGCGGTTCCTGATCGCCGATATCGAGATGAAGGCCGACTTCCCGCCGGAGCGCTGGTTCTGGTTCGAGCCGCCCTTCCACAACGGCCAGTCCGCCCTCCTCCACAAGCAGCCGGACGACATCTGGCGGATCGACCTCCAACTCGGCTGGGACGCCGACCCGGACGTGGAGAAGCGGCCCGAGAACGTCATCCCCCGCATCCGCAAGATCGTCGGCGACCGCCCGTTCGAGATCGACTGGGTCTCGGTCTACACCTTCCAATGCCGGCGGCTGGAGCGGTTCGTCCACGGCCGCGTCGTCTTCGTCGGGGACAGTGCGCACATCGTCTCGCCCTTCGGGGCGCGGGGCGGCAATGGCGGCATCCAGGACGTCGACAACCTCGGCTGGAAGCTCGCCGCCGTCCTCGCCGGGGAGGCCGGGCCGGCGCTGATCGAAAGCTATGACGCCGAGCGCCGCCACGGCGCAGACGAGAACATCCTCAACTCCGCCCGCGCCACCAAGTTCATGACCCCGGCGGAGGGCGCCGAGCGGCGCTACCGCGACGCGGTTCTGGCCCTCGCCGGCCATGCGCCGTTCGCGCGGCGGATGGTGAATTCGGGGCGGCTTTCGCTCCCCTGCGCCTATCCGCCCTCCCCCTTCATCGGGCCGGACGACCCGGCGCTCCCCGTCGCCTCCGCGCCCGGCCGGCCCTGCCCGGATGCGCCAGTCGAAGGCGGCTGGCTGCTGGAGCGGCTCCGGAACGGCTTCACGGTGCTCGGCCTCGGCGCGGAGCCGCCGGAAGTTCCGGGCGCCGCTCGGCTCCGGCTCGAACCCGGCCCGCATCTCCGCGCCCGCTATCTCGGCGAGGCGCCTTCGGCGATCTACCTGATCCGGCCGGACCAGCATGTCGCCGCCCGCTGGCGGGAGGCGGGGGCCGAGGCCGTCGCCGCCGCGCTCCGCGCCGCGAAGGGAGCCTGAGATGGCCAAGCTGATCCGCGAGCCGAACCTGCCCGACCAGGACGGGTTCTACGCCGAGCTTCTCGTCGCGCATCGCGGCCTCTCCGAAGCGGAGAGCCATGCGCTCGACGCCCGGTTGGTGCTGATCCTCGCCAACCATGTCGGCGACCGGGAGGCGCTCCGCGAGGCGCTCGCGCTGGCGCGGGAGGCCGGGGCGGACGGGTGATTTCACGGTGAAATCGAAACTATCCGACTGGGATGTCTAGATAAAATGATTAATGCGCCGCGGGGGAGCGGCGCGGGAAGGTCGCCCGGACCGGGAGGAATGTATAGGGCGCCACGTCATTCCGGACGCCGTCCTTTGCCTCGCGGGGAAAGCGGGGCTGCGGTCGGACCGCTCTCAGAGCCCGAGCGCCGCCGTTTGCGCCCGTGTCAGCTTCGCTGACGCCAGCGCATGGCTCGCGCCGATCATGTCGGCGAGTTCGCCATCCGTCATCGCGCCCGGCGCGATCATCAGCCAGCCGGCGCGGCCGAGATAGGGGGCGGGGCGCACGCCCTCGGCGCCGCGCCAGATCTCCCGCGCCATCCCGGTCGGCTTCAGCACCACGCCGGCGCCCTGCCGGCCCCAGTCCGCCTCGATGGCGAAGACCTTGCCGCCGACCTTCCAGACCGAGGACCCGCCCCACTGGATCACGTTCGCCGCCGCCGGCAGCGCGGAGCAGATCCGGTCGAACTCCGCCCGCGTCACGAAGGATCGAGCCAGCGCCCGCCAAGCACGGTTCCGCGCACGAAGAGCCGCTCCTTCGCCTTCACCGTCTCGCCGACCACGTCGGTCAGGTCGAACGACCCGGCCTCGAGCGATAGCACCGCGGCGTCCCCCGCCGCGCCGGGGGCGAGGCGGCCGAGATCGGCGCGGCGGAGCGCCTTGGCCGGCTCGACCGTGGAGCGGCGGATCACCTCTTCGAGCCCCATGCCGATGGCGAGGAACTTCGACATCGTCGTCTGCATGTCGAAGGCCGGGCCATGGATGCAGAGCGCGTGAACGTCGGTCGAGATCACGTCGGGCGGGAATCCGGCGGCGAGCATGCCCCGCGCCGTCTCGAAGGCGAAGGAGCCCTTGCCGTGGCCGATGTCGAAGAGGACGCCCCGTTCCCGCGCCGCGATCACCTCGGGCCGCGGCCGCCCGTCCGGCCCGAGCGGGCTGTTCGGGAAGGGGCGGAAGCAATGGGTGAGCACGTCGCCGGGCCGGAGCGCGGAGACAAGCTCCGCATAGGGCGGCGGCGGCTCGTCGATATGGACCATGAGCGGCAGCTTCGTCCGCTCCGCCACGTCGAGCGCGTAGCGGAACGGGTTCATCCCCTGCGAGCCGGAGGCGTGCCGGCCGAGCCGCACCTTGATCCCGACCACCACGTCGCGGTTGGCGTCCGCGACTTCGGCGGCCGTCCAGGGGTCCATCAGGCGGATGTCCTCGCTCTCCCCCACCATCACCCGGTTGGAGAACCCGAAGATCCCGGCGTGGCTGACATGGAGATAGGCGAGGATGCGCGCCGCGGCGGGCTCGATGACGTGCTTGCGGAAGCCCACGAAGTTGCCCGGCCCGGCGGAGCCGGCGTCCACCTGCGTCGTCGCCGCGCTGGCCCGGCAGTACTCGTCCGGGTCGATGCCGAGCGAGGTGCCGCCCCAGTAGACATGGGTGTGAAGGTCGATGAGGCCGGGCGCGACGATGCGGCCCGCCACGTCCCGCACCTCCTTCGCCGGGCCGAGATCGGCGCCGATTGCGGCGACGCGGCCGCCGGCGAAGGCGACATCCGCCACCCCATCGCGGCCCGAGGCCGGGTCGATCACCCGGCCGCCTTTCAGGATCAGGTCGTGCACGGCCCCGCCCTCACATCGCGCTGTAGCCGCCATCCACCGGCACGGTGACGCCGGTGACGAAGCCGGCTGCGTCGGGCGAGGCGAGGAAGAGCACCGTCCCCGCCATCTCCTCGGGCTTGCCCCAGCGCCTGAACGGGGTGCGCGCGATGATCGGCGCGTTCACGTCCTCCGCCGTCCGCACCGGCACGGTGAGCTTGGTCTCGATCCAGCCGGGCGCGATGGCGTTCACGCGGATGCCGTCCTCGGCATAGAGCCCGGCGAGAGACTTCGTCAGCGAGACGATGGCGGTCTTCGAGGCGCCGTAGCCCGGCACCCGCGGGATGCCGGCATAGCTCGTCATCGAGGCGACGTTGACGATGCAGCCCTTCTTCGCGGCGAGCTTCGGGCGGAGGAGGTGGGAAAGCCGGTAGACCGCGTTGAGGTTGATCTCGATGTTGCGGGAGAAGCCCTCGGGCGTATGCGCCTCCGGCGCGCGGATCGCCGTGCCGGCGTTGTTGAAAAGAACGTCGAGCGGCCCCGTCGCCTCGGCCAGCGCCTCGATCGTCGCCGGGTCCTCCGCGCTCATCCGCTGATAGCGGAAATCCGAAAGGTCCTGCGCATAGGCGCCGGCGCTCGGCTTCGTGCCGGTCACCGTCACCTCCGCCCCGGCATCGGCGAAGGCGCGGGCGCAGGCGTAGCCGATGC
>CALFYQ010000347.1 GCA_937952085.1 uncultured Paracoccaceae bacterium
CGCCTCCATCTCCTCGTTGACGAGGGCCTGGGCCTTCGCCAGCGCCTCGTCGGCGGTCTGCTGCCCGGCGAGCGCGGCGGAAAATTCCTGCCCGACCAGGGTGGCGAAGCCGGCGAATTCCGGGATCGCGACGAACTGGACGCCGATATAGGGCACCGGGTCGACAGTCGGGGCCGTCGGGTCGGCGGAGTTGATGCTGTCGAGCGTCATCTTCGCGAACGGAACCTTGGCGTATTCCGGGTTCTCGTAGAGCGAGGTCCGGCTGCCCGGCGGCACGTTGGCCCAGCCCTCCTTCGAGGCGACGAGGGCGAGATACTCCTTCGAAGTCGCCCATTCTATGAAGGACTTGGCGGCTTCGACATTGTCGGTGCCGGCCGGGATCGCCAGCGCCCAGGCCCAGAGCCAGTTGCCCCGCTTGCCCTTGCCGGTGTCGGGCGCGAGCGCGAAGCCGACCTTGTCGAAGACCTTGGATTCATCGGGGTTGGTGACGAAGGAGGCGGCGACAGTGGCGTCGATCCACATGCCGCACTTGCCCTGCTGGAAGAGCGCGAGGTTCTCGTTGAACCCGTTGTTCGCGGCGCCCGGAGGGCCGGCGTCCGCCATCAGGTCGAGATAGAAGGTCAGCGTCTCCTTCCAGGCCGGGCTGTCGAACTGCGGGTTCCAGTCCTCGTCGAACCAGCGCGCGCCGAAGGCGTTCGCGGTGGCGGTGAGGAAGGCCATGTTCTCGCCCCAGCCGGCCTTGCCGCGGAGGCAGATTCCGTTGACGTCGTTGGCGCGGTCGGTCATCGCGCGCGCGGCCTTGGCGACGAAGTCCCAGGTTGGCGCGTCGGGCATCTTCAGCCCGGCCTTCTCCATCAGGTCCGTGCGATACATGATCATCGAACTCTCGCCGTAGAACGGCGCGGCGTAGAGCGTGCCGTCGACCGAGAGGCCGCCCCGCATCGCGGGCAGGATGTCTTCGACATCGTAGGAGGCCGGCAGGTCGTTCAGCGGGACGAGCCAGCCGTTCTTGCCCCAGATCGGGGTCTCGTACATTCCGATGGTCATCACGTCGAACTGGCCGCCCTTGGTGGCGACGTCGGTCGTCACGCGCTGGCGGAGCACGTTCTCCTCGAGCGTGACCCACTCCACCTCGTGACCCGTCTTCTTGGTGAAGTCGTCGGTCAGGCGCTGCATGCGGATCATGTCGCCGTTGTTCACCGTGGCGATGGTGATGGTGTCGGCGGCGGCCGACGCGGCGAGGGCGCCAAGGGCGCAGGCGCCCATCAGGGCGCGAAAGGCTTTGGTCATGGTCTCCTCCCAGACTCGGTGAGCTTTTGCTCTATCCGAGAACAAATCATCACACCGGGACACGCTTCCTGTCAATGAAGATCGCCTTGTGGTGGATTCACTCGGCGAGAAGGGCTGCGGCGGTTGTCTCGTCGGTGACGAGCGTCGTGAAGAGCCGGCCGCGGAGCGCGCCGTGGAGCGCGCGGATTTTTGTCGGCCCGCAACCGATGCAGATGACGCGCATGTCCGGCACCGGAACGCGAAGGCCCATGATCCGGTCGTTGACCGGGTGTGCGAGATAGACGCCCTCGTCGTCGAAGATATGGCCGGCGATCTCCCCCGCCGCGCCCGCCGCCTGAAGCTCGGCGAGTTCCGCGGCGGTGATGAACCCGTCGACGAAAAGCGGCGCGTCGTCGGCCATCTGGCCGATGCCGACGATCGCCACGTCCGCCGATTCGGCCAGCGCGCGGGACGCCTTCACATGCGGCAGCGAGAGATAGAGCGCGTATTCCGCCTCGGTACGCGCCACGACCGGGATGGCGAGCTGGAAATGCGGCGCGGAAGTTTTCTCCGCCATCCGCACGATCACCTCGAAGGCGGTCGCCGAGCCGTCCGGCGCGACGTTGCCGTTCATCGCCACGAGCCTGTGCTGCGCGGCGTCGAGATGGCGGAGATTCTCGACCACCATCCGCAGCGTCCGGCCCGTGCCGACGGCGACGGTCTGGCGCTCGGCCGGTTCGAACAGCCGCTCGATCAGCGGCGCCGCGAAGGGCGCGAGGCCGACGAGCGGCTCCACCCCGGCCCCGGCCGAAGGCGAGACCCATGCGGCTTCGAGACCGTAGCGCCGCTTCAGTTCGGCTTCGAGCCGCAGGCAGGCGTCGATCCGGTGCGCGATCCGCACCCGCACCAGCCCCTCCGCGCTCGCCCGCGCCACCAGCCGCTGCGCCCGCTGGCGGGAGATGCCGAGATCGGCCGCGATCTGGTCCTGCGTCATCCCGCCGACGAAGGACAGCCAAGCCGCCCGCGCCGCGAGGTCCATCTCGCTCGGATCCCGCGCCATGCCGTTAGTCCCCCCGCTTCAGACCGGGGGCAAGGTGGAAGAACTCTTGGAAGGAGGCAAATGAGAGATGCGGCGCCGGGCCCGCTGGCGGCGCAAGCGCGGCGGCGCGGGCGGCCCCGGCGAAATGCGCGCCGCCGAGAAAGCGCCAGACGGTCATTCCCGCCGCCAGCGCCGCCTCGACGCCGACGGCCGAGTCCTCGATCACGAGGCAGCGCTCGGGCGGGACGCCGCGTTTCGCCGCGGCGCGGAGGAAGATGTCCGGCGCTGGCTTGCCGCGCTCGACCTCGCTCGCCGTCGTCATGCGCCCCTCGAAGAGATCCGAGAGGCCGACATAGCCGAGCGACAGGGCCAGCCGCCGTGGCGTCGAACTGGTGGCGACGCAGAAATCGACGGCGAGCCGGTCCAGCACCGCCTGCACGCCCGGCATGATCTTCAACTCGGCCTCGAAGCTCGCCATCAGCTCCTCGCGAAACCGCGCCTCGAAATCCTCGGGGAGCGCCACGCCGGTCTCCTGCCGGATCGCCTTCAGCACGGTGGGAAAGCTCCGGCCGAGAAAATGCCGCGCCACATGCGCGGCGTCGATCGCCACCCCGTGGCGGGCGAGCGAGCGGATCCATTGCCGCGCCGACAGCGCCTCGCTGTCGACGAGCACGCCGTCGCAATCGAAGATGACGAGCTCGATCCGGTCCATGCCGCCAGCGCTGGCCGAGCCGCGCGGCGCTGTCAAACCCGGTGCGTCACGAGCCCATCAGCCGTCTGTCGCTTCGGGCGCGAACCGGATAGCTCTCGTCGCCGTGAGCGTGACCCTGGCATACGATCTCGGCGGCGGTGGGCTTCGCGCCGCGCTGATCCTCGCGGAAGGCGAGACGGCGGCGGCCGCGAGCCGCGCTTTCGCCGGAGCGCCCGGCGGCGAGGCGGATCCGGACGCCTGGTGGCGCGCCGCCGCCGACCTGGCGGACGAGCTTTCCGCGGCCGCGCCCGATCCCTTCGCCACCGTCGCCGCCATCGCCGTCGCCGGCTTCACCCGGACCCAGGTGCTGGTCGACGCGGCGGGCGCCCCGGTTCGCCCCGCCATCGGCTTCGCCGACGACCGGGCGGCGGCGCTGGTCCCCGAGATGCTGGCTCGGACGCCGGAAGACGCGGCGGAGCGGCGGCGGCTCAACGCCTACCACCCCGCGGCGCGGCTTTTCTGGCTTGCGCGCCATGAACCGGAGGCGCTGGCGCGGGCGGCGCATGTGCTGGAGCCGAAGGATTTTCTCAACCTCCGCCTCACCGGCCGCGTGGCCGGAGACGCCATCTCCGCCGCCCGGCTGAAGGCGGCGGCGGAGGGCGGGGCCGCCTCCGTTCTCGCCGCGCTCGGGATCGACGCCGCGCTCACGCCGCCTCTGCTCTCGCCGACCGACGTGGTCGGGCCGGCGCGGGGCGGGCTGCCGGGCGCGCTCTCCCGCCTCGCCGGGCGGCCGGTGATCGCGATGGCGCATGACACGTGGGCCGCGGTGCTCGGCCTCGGCGCGCTGCGGCCGGGCGCCGCCTATGTCCTCTCCGGCACGACCGAGGTGTTCGGCCTGATTGCGCGGGAGACCGACGAGGCGGAGGGCCTCCTCCGGGTCGACTGGGGTCCGGAGACGATCCAGATCGGCGGGCCGAGCCTGGCCGGCGGCGACGCCGTCCGCTGGGTGTCGGGCGTGATCGCCGAAGGCGGCGCGGCCGTACGGGCGGGCGCCGGCGATCTCCTCTTCCTCCCCTATCTTCGCGGCGAGCGGACGCCGTGGTGGGACGCCTCGCTCCGCGGCGCCTTCCTCGGCCTTTCGGCGGAGCACGGGCCGGAGGACCTCCTCCGCGCCGCGCTCGAAGGGATCGCGCTTCTCAACCGGGTGGTGCTCGACCGGGCGGAGGCGGCGGCCGGGCTCGCTGCGGAGGAGATCCGCTTCGGCGGCGGCGGCGCGCGGAACGCCGCCTGGGCGCAGATCAAGGCGAACGCCTGCCGCCGGCCGGTCGTCGCCACCGCGGCGGCGGAGACCGGCCTTCTCGGCTGCGCGGTCGCCGCGCGGGCCGCGCTCGGCGATTTCCCGTCCCTCGCCGCCGCGCAGGCGTCGATGGCGCGCGTCGCCCGGCGCTTCGAGCCGGAGCCGGAGGCGGCGCTTCGGTTCGACCGGCTCCTGCCGCTTTTCCTCCGCGCGCACGAGGCGCTCGCGCCGATTTCGGCGGCGCTGGCGCGGGGCGGCTCTTGACCCGGCGCGCGGCGGCGCCGGTAATGCCCCCGGACGGAAGGGGCTAAATGAAGACCATCATCGGAACCTACGGCACCGCCATCGCCGGCGCCGCGATCATCATCTTCTTCGTCCTCTTCGCGCCTCGCTTCGCGAGTGGCCCCAACATTGTCAACGTATTGAAGGACACGAGCTTTCTCGCGATCCTGGCGCTCGGTTTCACGCTCGCGCTGATCGTCTCGGAGCTTGATCTCTCCATCGCCGAAGTCTCCAGCCTTTCGGCGGTGATCTGCGGCGCGCTGGTCCATGGCGGAACCTCCCCCGCCGTCGCCGTCGCCGTCGCGCTCCTCGTCGGCGTCGCCGCCGGCGCGTTCAACGGGGTCGGCGTGACAAGGCTTCGCATCCCCTCCCTCATCATGACGCTTGGCACCGCGGCCATCGCCAAGGGGCTCGGCTTCATGATCACGCAGGGCGTCGGCTTCGTCGGGCGCTGGCCGTCGAGCTTCACCGGCCTCTCTCGGGGCGATCTCGGCGGCGTGCCCTATCTCGTGATCTGGATGGCGATCGCCGGGGCCGCGGCCTATCTCCTCGTCAACTGGACCCGCACCGGCGCCCACATGGTCGCGACCGGCGAGGCGGTGGAGGCGGCGCGGCTCGCCGGCGTCGCCACGGCGCGGATGAAGCTTCTCGGCCTCACACTCTCGGGCGGGCTCGGCGGCGTCACCGCGGTGCTCCTGGCGGCGAACCTCTCCTCCGCCGCGCCGAACATGGTGGGGGACTATTTCCTCTACGCCATCGCCGCCGTCCTCCTCGGCATGACCATGTTCAAGCCCGGCCACGCCAACGTTCTCGGCACGCTCTACGCTGCGCTGGTGCTGAAGGTCCTGGGCAACGGCCTCGTCCTCATGGGCGCGCCCTACTATTGGCAGGACATGATCCTCGGCCTAATCATCATCGCATCGGTCGCCTTTTCGGCCAGCGTGCTCAAGAAGGTCGCCTTCACCGTGTGACGCGCGGCCCCGACATTCACCTGACAGGGAAACGAAACATGCGGAACAAACTTCGCGCCTTCGCCCTCGCCGCCGTCTCCACCCTGATCGCCGGAGGCGCGCAGGCGGTGGAGATCGGCGTCATCGGCTTCCAGTTCAGCGCCGAAACCCATGCCCGCGTCGCCAACGCCGCCAAGGCCGCGGCCGAGGCGAAGGGCTGGGAGGTGACGCTGCTCAACTCCGAAGGCGCGCTGCCCAAGCACGCCGAGCAGTTCGACGCGCTGATCGCCAAGGGCGTCGACGGCATCGTCATCGCCATGGGTAAGCCGGTCGAGGCCGACGCGCAGTTCGAGGCGGCGAAGGCCGCCGGCATCCCGGTGGTGACGGTGCAGTCCGGCTCCAGCCCCCATGCGGTGGTGGAGATCCAGAGCAACGAATACCAGATCGGCGCGCAGGCGGCGCTCTATATCCTTGGCAAGATGGGCTATTCGGGGAACCTCCTCGAATGTCGGTTCGAGATGAACACGGCCTCCCGTATCCGCGGCAAGGTGCTGGACGCGGTGCTGAGCGAGAATGCGGCGGTGAACGTCGCCGGCTCCTTCTCGATGGCCCGCACCAAAAGCTGGCGGGATGACGTGCGCGCCGGGATGCAGGCGCTCCTCCTGCAGAACCAGGGCGCCGTCGATGGCATCTGGGCTTCCTTCGACGGGCAAGCCTACATCATCGACGATCTTCTCACCGCGCAGGGCGTCAAGAAGGGCGAGATCCCGCTCGTCTCGGTCGATGGCGGGCCGGAGAGCTATCGGCGCATCGCCGACCCGGAGAGCACCTTCCTCGCCACCGTCGCGATCCCCTTCGAGTCGATGGGCGAGATGGCGGTGGACGTGCTCGACCGCGTCATCGTGAAGGGAGAGCCGCGGGAGAGCATCGCCGCGGGGCCCTATCTCTTCGTCGAATCCATCCTGGTCGACGAGAGCAACGTGGCCGAGTTCCTCCCGAAGTGACGGGCGAGCCCAAGCCGGCGCTGCTGTCGCTCGGCGGCGTCGGCAAACTCTATGGCGGCGTCGTCGCGCTGCGGGACGTCGATTTCGAGGTACGCGAGGGCGATGTCCTCGCGCTCTGCGGCGACAACGGCGCCGGCAAGTCGACCCTTGTGAAGATCATCTCGGGGGCCGAGGCGCCCTCCTCAGGCGAGCTTCGGCTGAAGGGCGAGCGGGTCTCCTTCGCCTCGCCGCATGACGCGCTGATGAAGGGCGTCGCGACCATCTACCAGGACCTCGCGCTCGCGCCCCGTCTCTCGATCTGGGAGAATGTCTTCATGGGCGCGGAGCTTCGCCGCGGCGGACCCTTGAAGCTTCTCGACAAGAGGCGGATGGCGGCCGAGGCGCGGCGCTACCTCGAACGCCTCTCGGTGCGGATCGACGACATGAACCGCCCGGTCGAGGGCCTGTCCGGCGGCCAGCGGCAGGCGGTGGCGATCTCCCGCGCGCTCCTCTGGAACGCCGATGTCATCGTCATGGACGAGCCGACCGCCGCGCTCGGCGTGAAGGAGACGGCGCAGGTGCTGGACCTCATCCACCGGCTGAAGGCGGAGGGGAAGACCATCGTCCTCATCAGCCACAGTATGGCGGACGTGGTCTCGGTCGCGACGCGGGTGGTGATCCTGAAGGCGGGCGGCAAGGTGGCCGACCGGCCGATCGAGGGGCTGACGCCGAACGATCTCCGCCAGATGATCATGAACGACCCGGTCCTCGCCTGAGATGACCCGCCTCCTGATCGATTGCGACCCGGGGCAGGACGACGCCGTCGCCCTCCTGATGGCCGCGGCGGCCGACGAGTTGAACCTCGTGGCCGTCACCACGGTCGGCGGCAACGTGCCGGCGTCGCAGACGGCGGCGAACGCCCGCCGCGTGCTGGACCTCGCCGGCCTGACGGGCGTTCCGGTCCATCGGGGCGCGGAGCGGCCGCTGATCTTTCC
This sequence comes from uncultured Paracoccaceae bacterium, assembly GCA_937952085.1. Classification (GTDB taxonomy): domain Bacteria; phylum Pseudomonadota; class Alphaproteobacteria; order Rhodobacterales; family Rhodobacteraceae; genus Pikeienuella. Next base: position 7,507 of record CALFYQ010000347.1, read on the forward strand.
GCTCGAGACGGCGGAATTCGTCTGCGGGCCTGACGGGCTCGCCGGGGCCGACCTGCCGCCGCCCTCGCGCGCGCCGGAGCCGACGCCGGCGGCGCTCGCCATCGTCGAGGCGGCGCGGGCGGGGCCGTTGACCATCGCCGCGCTCGGCCCGCTCACCAACCTCGCCCTCGCGCTCCGGCTCGCGCCCGACATCGCCGGGAAGGTCGAGCGGATCGCGCTGATGGGCGGGGCGCGGGATCTCGGCAACATGACGCCGGCGGCCGAGTTCAACACCTATGTCGACCCGCACGCGCTCGACGTTGTGCTCGGGGCCGGCGCGCCGGTGGCGATGTTCGGCCTTCATCTCACCCATCAGGCCGTCCCGGACGAGGCGGAGATCGCCGCGCTCCGCGAATGCGGCGCGGCGGGGCGCATCGTCCACGCGATGATGACGCGACCGCGCCCCGGCGGGCTCGGCGCCGCGCGGCACCCGTTTCATGACCCCTGCGTGATCGCCTGGCTGCTGGAGCCGGGCCTCTTCACCGGGCGGGACTGCCACGTGACGGTCGATCTTTCCGGCGGCCCGACGCGCGGGCGCACCACGATCGACTGGAACGGCCGCCTCGGCGCCCAGCCGAACGCCTGGGTGGCGGGCGAGGTCGACCGCGCCGGCTTCTTCGCCCTCGCGACGCGCCTGCTCGCGACCCTTCCCTGAAAGGAGCGCGCATGTCCGTCGCCGAGGAGATGATGCGGGAGGCCGAAGCGGCGGTGGCGGAGATGCGCCGCGCCTGCCTCGCCGCCCGCCGCGCCCATGCGCGGGCGGAGCTTCTTCGCCACATGATGCTGACCGCGGCGAAGTTCGACGGGCCCGCCGATGCGGCGGCGGCGAAGATCGCCGGCGAGTGGATGGCCGCCTGGAAGCTTTCCGCGGGCTACGGCGATCTCGGGCCGGCGGCGGACGCCTTCACGCGCGCCTGTCTCGAAGCTCATCGCGCACCCGGCCCGGCGGCGGACGAGGCGCTTCGCGCCGCGCTCGCCCGGCTCGACGCCGCGCTGGCCGCCGCCGGTGTGACGCTGGAGGACGAGATGGCCTGGCGCTCGGAATGCGCGCATGGCTGGTGGGCGCTCGTCGCGCCGCCGCCCGAGGGCCGCGGCCGCACAGACCTCGCGCCAATCCAGCCCGCGCCCGGCGCCCCGTTCTGGACCGCCGGCGCGCCGCCCCATTGCGGAGCCGCGCCGATCTGACCGCAGGCCACGCGCCGCTAGGCCGAGTGACAGGAAATGAGTCCCGCGGCGGCGAGGGCCGCCGCGGGCTTGGGCCCTAAAGCCCGCTGGTCTCGCCGAGCGCCATCGCCGAGAGCGCCGGGCCCGCGGGAAGGACGCCGCCCTTGTCGTTCCGCTCCGCCTGCCGGCGGAACTCGAGCCGGGCGAGTTGGTCCCGGTGCACCTCGTCCGGGCCGTCGGCGAGGCGAAGGAGGCGCGCGGTGGCGTAGGCCGCGGCCAGGCCGTAGTCGTTGCCGGTGCCGGCCCCGCCGAAGACCTGGATCGCCCAGTCGATGATTTTGCAGGCCATGTTCGGCACGGAGATCTTGATCATCGCGATCTCGGCCTTGGCCGCCTTGTTGCCGACCGTGTCCATCATGTGCGCGGCGCGAAGGGTGAGGAGGCGGTTCTGTTCGATCAGGATGCGCGCCTCGGCGATCCGCTCCCGCGTGACGGTCCGCTCGGAGACCGGCTTGCCGAAGGTGGTCCGCTCAGTCGCCCGGTGGCACATCTTCGAGAGGGTCCGCTCGGCGAGGCCGATCGTGCGCATGCAATGGTGGATGCGCCCCGGCCCGAGCCGGCCCTGCGCGATCTCGAAGCCGCGCCCCTCGCCGAGGAGCATGTTCTCCGCCGGCACCCGCACGTTCTCGAAGATCACCTCCGAGGCCCGGTCCGGCATCCCGTAGAAGCCGAAGACCGGGAGCGAGCGGATCACCTTCACGCCGGGCGTCTCCTTCGGCACCAGGATCATCGACTGCTGCTCATAGGGCGGGGCGTTCGGGTCCGTCTTGCCCATGAAGATGATGATCTTGCAGCGCGGGTCGCCCGCGCCGGTTGTGTACCACTTCTTGCCGTTGATGACGTATTCGTCGCCGTCGCG
>CALFYQ010000348.1 GCA_937952085.1 uncultured Paracoccaceae bacterium
GAAGGCGGTGGAGGAAAGCGCCAGCGCGAGGCCGACCACCAGCGCCGCCCCGCCCCGCCCCGAAAGCGCCCAGCCGGCGAGGGCGATGACGGCGCCGGTCACCGCCACCTGGGCGAAGCCGAGGCCGAAGATCTCCCCCCTCAGCCGCCAGAGCCGCCGCGGGTTGAGCTCGAGCCCGATGACGAAAAGGAGGAGGACGACGCCAAGCTCGGAGACATGCCGCACCGCCGCCACATCTGAAAGAAGGCCGAGGCCGAACGGCCCCACCGCCGCCCCCGCCGCGACATAGCCGAGGATCGCGCCGAGCCCGAGCCGCTTGAAGATCGGCACGGCCGCGACCGTCGCGCCGAGATAGACCGCGGCGTCGAGAAGGAGCGGGTCAGCGGCGGCGGCGGGGTCGGCCAAGTCGTTTCCTTCCAGCGGTTTCGCCACTATGGCGGCAAAGCCGGGCGCGCGGAACTGCGGCGTTGCTGCGCCGCCGCGGCCGAATGGTCGCGGGTCGATCCGCGCGCGGTGACATTCCTCACGCGGGTTGAGGAATGTCACCGCCCGTTCGGCCCCCGGGTTCCGCGCCGCCCTCCCCGCCCCGACATGTCTTGTGCGGCGCCCCCCGGCCGCGGAACGCAAGGATGAAGCCCATGCCGATCTACATGAAGATCGACGGCGTCGACGGCAGCGTCAGCGCCCGCGACAGCTTCGAATTCACCGGAACGCCGGCGGTCGACGCCTCGACGCCCAAGTTGATGGAGGCGATCGCCGACGGAACGGTCTATCCTGACGACGGCGCCGTGGACGACCTCTCCGGCGGCGAGGGCGGCGAGGAGGCCATCGTCTTCGTCGGCGGCTATGGCGCGGCCTCGTACCAGTACGCGAACGAGACGACCTACGACCCGGTCTACGCCCATGACGACGTGATCGTCGACGGGCGTATCATCACGGCGGAGAACTACGACAGCGCCTATTGAGCGGCGCCGGCGCGGCGGCCAACGGCTCCCCGGCCGCCGCGCTCAGGCCTCCGCCTTCGCCGCCAGCCAGTCGGCGAGGGCGCCCCACCGGTCGAAGGCGAACGCCGCCTCGAACTCCTCGGCCGGCTTCCTCCGATACCCCCCGGTGAAGAAGAGGAACGGCAGGCCCGCGGCCTTCGCCGTCGCCTCGTCCGTCTCGCTGTCGCCGACGAAAAGCGCGGGGCCGCCGCCGAGGCGCTCCACCGTCTCCAGAAGCGGCGTCGGGTCCGGCTTGCTGACGGCGAGCGTGTCGCCGCCGATCAGCGCGCCGAAGCGGCCGGCGAGATCGAGCGCCTCGAGGATGGCGCGGCTCGAAGATTCCAGCTTGTTGGAGCAGACGCCGAGCGCGACGCCGTCGCGCGCCAGCGCGTCGAGAAGCGCGACGACGCCCGGATAAGGCCGGGAGAGCGCCGCGGGCGCCGCGTCATAGGCCCGGCGGAAGAGCGCCAGCGCCTCGCGGAAGGCGGCCTCGTCCCGCCCGCCGGTGGCGTCGAGGCAGCGCTCGACCAGTTTCGGGATTCCGTTGCCGACGAAGGAGGTGACCGCCGCCTCGGAGAGCGCGTCGCGGCCGATCTCCCCGAGCATGACATTGGCGGCGGCGACGATGTCGGGCGCGCTGTGGACCAGCGTCCCGTCGAGATCGAAGACGATCGCGCGCGCGGTCTTCACGGCCTGCCTTTCCCCCTCCTCAGGCCGCAGCCTGCGCGCCCTCTGCGGCGGCGCGGATGACGCGGATGTTCGCGCCGTATGCCGCCGGGCTCGCGGCCGAGCCGCCCTTGAAGACCGCGGAGCCCGCGACCAGCACGTCCGCTCCCGCCGCGGAGACGAGCGGCGCCGTCTCCACCGTCACCCCGCCGTCGATCTCGATATGGATCGGCCGGTCGCCGATCATCTCTCGGAGGCGGGCGATCTTCGGGATCATCGCGCCGATGAAGCTCTGCCCGCCGAAGCCGGGATTGACCGTCATCACGCAGACGAGGTCTATCCGGTCCAGCACATGGGCGATGACCTCGGGCGGCGTAGCCGGGTTGAGCGCGACGCCGACCTTGCAGCCGAGGCCGCGGATCGCCTGGAGCGTCCGGTCCAGATGCGGGCCGGCCTCGACATGGGCGGTGATGAGGTCCGCGCCCGCCTCGGCGAAGGCTTCGAGATAGGGATCCACCGGCGAGATCATCAGGTGGACGTCGAGCACCGTCTTCACATGCGGGCGGAGCGCCTTCACCATCGGCGGGCCGAAGGTGAGGTTCGGGACGAAATGCCCGTCCATCACGTCGATATGCACCCAGTCGGCGCCTTCCGCCTCCACGGCGCGGCATTCCGCGCCGAAATTCGCGAAGTCGGCGGCGAGGATCGAGGGGGCGATGCGGATCTTGCGGTCGAAGTTCACGCGCCTGGCCTTCCTGTCGGACATGGGGGCCTCCGTTAGCGCCGATCGCCGGCGCGGTCCACCGCCTCAGCCGCGCAGCCGCTCGACGTTCACCCGCATCCGCCGCATCACCCGGAGGAAGGCTTCGAGATCGTCGGGCTCCACGCCCTCGACCAGCGCCGCCTCGCGTTGGAGCGCGAGCTCGAGGATGCCGTCATGGAGCGCCTCGCCGGAGGCGGTGAGCCGCCAGAGCTTCCGCCGCGGATCGCCGCCCGCCGCCTCGGCCTCGGCGTGGCCAAGCGCCGCGAGGCGGGCGAGGGCGCGGCTCACCCCCCCCTTGTCGAGCGCGATCACCTCGCAGATCCGCGCCGCCGGGATGCCGGGCTCGAGCGCCAGCATGGTCGCCACGCGCCATTCGACGATGCCGACCCCGAACCGCGCGAGATAAAGCTGCGAGGCGCCGCGGGAGATGACGTTGTAGACCGAGGTCAGGAAGTAGGGGACATAGCGGTCGAGATCGAGCAGGCGCCGTCCGTCTCGCACGAACCATGAGCGGCGCCCGCCGGCCGGGCCGTCCGCGCTCATCGGGCCGCCTCGGGCGCGTGCGGACGCAAGGGGGGGACTGGCGGGCTCCGGTGCGCTCATGGCGGGAGGCTGCATGACCGGCGCGGTTCCCGCAAGCGCCGCCGCCGCGGCCGCCTTGCGCCCGCGCCCCGGCATCGGCAGGTTCGGCGCGACGCCAGCGACACGCCCGAGGATGCGCCCATGACGGGGCCGGTATCGACGCCCGCCTTCTGCACGCAGTGCCGCTCCCGCTGCGGCTGCGTCGCCGTGACCGAGGGCGACCGCCTGCTGCGGATCGAGCCGGACCCGTCGCACCCGACCGGCGCGCGGCTTTGCCCGAAGGGCCGCGCCGCGCCGGAGCTGGTCCACCATCAGGACCGGCTCGCCACGCCGCTCCGCCGCGTCTCGCCGAAAGGCGCGCCGGCCGAGTTCCGGCCGATCTCGTGGGACGAGGCGCTGGACGAGATCGGCGCGGCGCTTGCCCGGATCCGCGGCGAGGCCGGGCCGGAGGCCGTGGCCTTCGGCGTCACCACGCCGAGCGGAACCCACATGTCGGACGGGATCGCCTGGGTCGAACGGCTGATCCGCGCCTTCGGTTCGCCGAACACGATCTACGCCACCGAGATCTGCAACTGGCACAAGGATGTCGCCGCGCGCTTCACCTATGGCTGGGACATCGGGACGCCGGATTTCGCGCGGACCGGCCTCGCCATGCTCTGGGGCTGGAACCCCTCGGCCACCTGGCTCGCGCGCTCGGGCGAGATTCTCGAAGCGCAGAGGCGCGGCGCGAAGCTCCTGGTGGTGGACCCGCGGCCGACGCTCCACGCGAAGCGCGCCGATCTCTGGCTCCGGGTCCGGCCGGGGACGGATCAGGCGCTGGCGCTCTCCATCGCGCATCTCCTCCTCTCGACCGGTCGGTTCGACGAAGGCTTCCTGCGGCGGCGGACCAGCGCGGCGCTGCTGGTCGGGGCGGATGGGCGCTTCCTGCGCGAGGGCGCGCACCTTCTCGCCGCCGATGAGGCCGGCGGGCGTCTCCGCTACGACCCCGCAGCGGGCGAATGGCTGGACCCGCCGGAGCGGGCGGCGCTGGTTTTCCGGGGCAAGGCCGCGGAAAGCGCCCTCGCGCGCTTCGCCGCGGCGGCGGCGGAATGGGAGCCGGAGCGGGCCGCGCGGGAAACCGGGGTTCCGGCCGCGGAGATCGAGGCGGCCGCGGCGCTGATCGCCGCCGCGCCGCGCGTCGCCTATTACGCCTGGAACGGCGTCGGGCAGAGCGTGACGGCGACGCAGACCGACCGGGCGATCTCACTCCTCTATGCGTTGACCGGGTCCTATGGCGCGGAGGGCGGCAACGTGCCGGGCGGAGCGGCGGCCTTCAACGACATCTCGGGGCAGGAGCTTCTGAGCGCGGCGCAGCGGGCGAAGGCGCTCGGCGCGGCGGCGCGGCCGCTCGGGCCGCCGAAGCAGGGCTGGGTGCGGCCCGGCGACGTCTGGCGCGCGGCGCTCGGCGAAGGGCCCTACCGGGTGCGGGCGCTCGTCTCCTTCGGCGGGAACCTCCTCGCCTCGCAGCCCGATCCGGAGCTGGCGCGGCGGGGGCTGGCGGCGCTCGACCTCCATGTCCATGCCGACTTCTTCCTGAACGCCACTGCGCGGGAGGCCGACATCGTGCTGCCGGCCGCGACCTCTTGGGAGCGGGAGGGGCTCCGCGCCGGGTTCGACGGCTCGCTCGACGGGCTCCGCCGGGTGCAGTTTCGGCCGGCCGTGATCCCGCCCGTGGGCGAGGCGCGGAGCGACATCGACATCGCTCTCGGCCTCGCCGCGCGGCTCGGCCTTTCGGAGGCGATGTTCAGCGGCGACGCGGAGGCGGGGCATGCGCACATGCTGGCGCCTTCGGGCGTGACGCTGGACGATCTTCGGGCGCGGCCCGAAGGCGTGACGCTGCCGGGCGCGGCGCGGCTGAAGCCCTATGAGGCGGGCGGGTTCCCGACGCCGACGCGGCTTCTCGAGATCTGGTCGGAGCCGCTGGCGGCGGCGGTGGGCCAGGGCGTCCCCACGCTCGACGCGGCGGCGCTGCCGCAGCCGGAGCCGGGCTATCCGCTCCGGCTCGGCGGGGCCAAGACGGTCGCCTATTGCCACAGCCAGGGGCGGAACCTCGCCTCGCTCCGCCGGCTGGAGCCGGACCCGCCGCTCGACATGGCGCCGGAGACGGCCGCCGCGCGCGGCCTCGCTGCCGGCGACTGGGCGGAGGTGCGGACGCGGGCCGGCGCCTTCCGCGCCAGGGTGCGGCTGGTGGCGGGGCTGGAGCCCGGATGCGTCTTCGCGCAGCACGGCTGGGCCGTCGGGGACGACCCGCTCGTCTCGAGCCTCAACGCGGCGACCTCGGCGGAGCCGGCGGACCCGGTGAGCGGCTCCGCGCCGCTCCGGGCGTCATGGTGCGAGGTGGCGCGGGTGGAGTGAGGCCGAGGGCCGGTCTGGGCGGCAGGGCCGATTCAAGGTTGAATCTGACGCTACGGCATTGGATTCACATTCACATTGTTGTTTTCGAATGTGACCTTGAATCAGACCGAGACTGCCTGGAGAAGCTGGTCGCGGTTCAGGTCCGCCTTCGTGCCCTCCATCGTCACCGCGCCGCGGGTGATGGCGTAGAACCGGTCGGCGAGGTTGTAGGCGAAGTCGAAATAGGCCTCGACCAGGATGATCGCCATGTTCCCCTCGTCCCGGAGGTGGGAGATCACGCGGCCGATCTGCTGGATGATGTTGGGCTGGATGCCCTCGGTCGGCTCGTCGAGGAGGAGAAGCTTCGGCTTGGTGATGAGGGCGCGGGCGATGGCGAGCTGCTGCTGCTGGCCGCCGGACAGGTCTCCGCCGCGGCGGTTCCGCATCTCCTTGAGCACCGGGAAGAGCTCGAACATCGCCTCGGGCACGTGCCGGTCGGATTTCGGCAGGCAGGCGAAGCCGGTTTCGAGGTTTTCCCAGACGGTCAGCAGCGGGAAGATCATCCGGCCCTGCGGGACGTAGCCGATGCCGCGCCTGGCGCGGGCCTGCGGCGGCAGGCGGGAGATATCCTCGCCGTCGAGGATGACGGCGCCGCCGGTCTTCCGGTGGGCGCCCGAGATCGCCTTGAAAAGGCTGGTCTTGCCCGCCCCGTTGACGCCCATGACGCAGGAGACGCGGCCAAGCTCGGCCACCATGTCGATGCCATAGAGAATCTGCGCGCCGCCGTAATGGAGGGTGAGCTTTTCGGTCTTCAGCATGGGGCGCCAGCCGGTCGGAGAGGAGTGACGCGCCCTCCACTTGCCTTGGCCCGTGCGACCGGCACGGGCCGCGACCGACCCTTTCCGGGGTCGGGCGCGTTCCGCCGGCTCGAGAAGCACGACGGTCGCTCGGGGCGACACGATAAAGCGCGGCTGCGAAGGCGTCCGGGCGCCCTCCCAGGGTCGGGCGCGGCCCTACGCGCACCGCTCAATCGGTAAAAAGAGGAAGATTCACCGCCCGAGATAGACATCGATCACCTCCCGGTCGCTCGTCACGTGGTCGAGCGAGCCTTCGGCCAGCACGCGGCCTTCGTGCAGCACCGTCACCTTGCATTCGAGCCGGCGGACGAACTCCATGTCGTGCTCGACGACGACGACGGCGCGGGTCTTCGCCGCCTCCTTCAGAAGGTCGGTCGTGTGCTCACGCTCCTGCGGCGTCATGCCGGCGGCCGGCTCGTCGACGAGGAGGAGCCGCGGCTCCTGCGCCAGGAGCATGCCGATCTCCAGCCACTGCTTCTGGCCGTGGCTTAGGATGCCGGCGAGCTTTTCGAGGGAATCGGCGAGGCCGATCTCCCTCGCCAGCGCCTCCACCCGAGCGCCGTCGTCCGCCGAGGCCCTGAAAAACAGCACCTTGAACGGAAGCCGGCTCTTTTTCAGGGCCAGCATCAGGTTCTCGAAGACGGTCTGGTCCTCGAAGACGGTCGGACGCTGGAACTTCCGGCCAATGCCGATGCGGGCGATCTCGGCCTCGGAGAGCTTCAGCAGATCGACCGAGGTCTCGCCCCAGAGCACCTTGCCGACATCCGGCCGGGTCTTGCCGGTGACGATGTCCATGAAGGTGGTCTTGCCGGCGCCGTTCGGGCCGATCACGGCGCGAAGCTCGGCCGGGCCGATCTCGAAGGAGAGGTCGTTGATCGCCTTGAACCCGTCGAAGGAGACGGAGACGCCGGAAACCTCGAGAAGCGCGGTCATTTCGCCTCCCTGACGAAGATGCGCTCGATCAGCCCGGCGACGCCGTTCGGCGCGAAGAGCGTGATCGCCACGAAGCCGAGCCCGAGCAGAACCTGCCACCAGTCCACCCAGACGACGGTGTAAAAGCCGAGCGGGATCGAGGGCGCCTGCCCGCCGGTGAACCAGGAGGAGAGGAGCGAGACCGCCGCCGCGCCGATCACCGCGCCCCAAAGCTTGCCCCGCCCGCCGATCGCCACCCAGACCGCGAGATAGATCGAGGCTATGGGCGCCACCTCCGCCGGGTTCACGATGCCCGCCTGCGGGTAGTAGAGCGCGCCGGCGATGGCCGCGATCATCGCCGTCAGCGTGAAGACGAAGAGCTTGTAGCCCTCCACCGAGTAGCCGAGGAAGCGCACGCGCGCCTCGTCGTCCCGGATGCCGCGGATCACCGAGCCGAACTTGCCGGAGACGGTCCAGGCCGCGAGGAGGTAGAAGCCGCCGAGCGCCAGCGCCGAGGCCCAGAGCAGCCAGACCGAGACCACCGCCTGCGGCACGTCGTCGAGGCCGGGGATGTTCTGGAGACCGGAAAGCCCGTTGTTGCCGCGAAGGCCGCTGTCGTTCTGGAAGAGCCAGAGCGAGAGGGCGAGCGTGCCGGCCTGCGTCAGGATCGAGAGGTAGACGCCGGTCACCCGGCTCCGGAAGGCGAGCCAGCCGAAGACGAGGGCGAAGAGGCCGGGCAGCAGCAGCACCAGCAGAAGCTGGAGCGGCAGCGAATGCGCGAAGCTCCAGACCGGCGGCAATTCGGAGCCGCCGACCACGCCGAAGATCTGCACGGCGATGGCGTCCGAAAGCTCCTGCGCCGTCGGCGGGATGGCTTCGGCGGCGGAGGCGGCGAGGACGATCTCCTCCGTCCGCGCATACATCAGCCACATGCCGATCATGTAGCCGCCGAGCCCGAAGAAGGCGAAATGGCCGAGGCTGAGGATGCCGCAATAGCCCCAGACGAGGTCCATCGCGACGGCGATCAGGCAGAGGCAGAGCGTCTTGCCGAGCGTCTTCACGAAGGAGGTGGAGATGAGGCCGGCGCCGAAGGCTTCCGACATCAGCGTCACCGCCGCGGTGAAGGCCGCGAGCGCGAGGAGGAAGACGAGGACGGAGGGGTTCCTCAGGATGAAGGGTTTCCGCGACATCTCAGTCCCCCGCCGCCCGGCCCTTGAGCGCCACGATCCCCTTCGGCCGGAACTGGATGAAGAGGATGACGAAGAGGATCATGTAGGTCTGCGCCGCCAGGGTGTTGGACGGGTTGAAATACTCGATGATCTTCTGAAGGAGGCCGACGAGGCCGGCGCCGGCCACCGCGCCCCAGATCGAGCCGACGCCGCCGACGACGACGGTCATGAAGCTCTGCACGATGTAGTCCTGCCCGAGTTCGGAGGTCACCTTGGCGTAGAGGCCGATGGCGACGCCGGCGACGCCGGCGATGCCGGAGCCGAGGCCGAAGGTCAGCATGTTGATCCGGTCCGGGTCGATGCCCATCGAGGCGGCCATCGACGGGTTCTGCGTCACCGCGCGCACTTCGAGGCCGAGCCGGGTCCGCTTCATCACGAAAAGGAAGGCGACGAGGAAGACCGCCGCCATGACGAAGATGGCGATGCGGATCCAGGAGATGCCGACGATGTCGTTCAGCACCCAGGCGCCGTCGAGCCAGCCCGGCGCCGTCAGCGGCCGGGCCTGCGTGCCGAAGATGTTCTTGAAGATCTGCTGGAGCGCGATGGAGATGCCGAAGGTGGCGAGCAGCGTCTCCAGCGGCCGCTTGTAGAGCCAGCGGATCACCAGCCGTTCGAGCGCGACGCCGGCGAGGAAGGTGACCGCGAAGGCCAGCGGCAGCGCGACCAGGATCGAGACCGTGTAGTCGCTGATGAAGAGCTGCACGACGTAACCGGTATAGGCGCCCATCATGATGAACTCGCCATGCGCCATGTTGATGACGCGCATGACGCCGAAGGTGATGGCGAGGCCGATCGCGGCGAGGAAGTAGATCGAGCCGAGCGAGAGCGCGTCGAGCAGGAGATCGAAGGCCTGGAGCAGGGTCACCCGCGTCTCGATCGCGCCGAGCGCATCGTCGGCGGCCTCGGCGACGGCGGCGGAGGGCTCCTGCCAGCGCTCGAAATAGACATTGGCTTCGAGGATCGCCCGCGCCTCGGCGTCGGTCACGGTGGGGGGCGCGGCGCCGGCGGCGGCGAGGGCGGCGTAGGCGCGGTCCCGCGCCGCGGGGTCGGAAAGCTCGGGGACCGGCACGCCGCCGGCCCTGCCGTCGACAATATGGGCGCCGAGCGCGGCGCGCTTGTCGGCGCCGCTGATCCGGGGCGGCGCGATGCCGGCCTCGACCAGGAGCGCCCAGGCCTCGTCCTCGGTGAGATCGTCGCCGAGTTCGAGTTCGCGCTTCAGGTTGGCGGCGTCGGGCAGGCTCGCCGCCGCGCCGCGGGTGGTGGCGACCAGCGGGTTGAGCGCGGCGCGCGCGTCGAGCGCAGTGTCGCCGGCGAAGCTCTCGATCGCGGCGATCCGCTCCGCGTCGCTGTCGCCGAAGCGGATCGCGAGGATGCGGGCGAGCCGGTCCATCATCGCGGCGAGCGCGGGGTCCTTCTCCTTCGCCATGGCGGCGCGAAGGGCGGGCAGGTGATCCTTCTCGGCGTCCCGCGCGATGGCGTCGAGCGCGGCGCGGCGCTTTTCCGGGTCCGGGTCGATGAGGCGGAAGGCGACGAGCGCGGCGGCGATCATCGGCCGCACGCCGCCGGAGGGGCGAAGCTGGGTCAGGTCGCCCTTCGGAGCGGCGCCGACCTCCGCCCCAGTGTCGATATCGATGAGCTTCATCTCGTCGCCGGCGGGCGCGACGTAGACGAAGAGGCCGTCGGCGTTCCGGCGCCAGAGATCGCGCTCCAGCCATTTCTCGAGAACGACGGCCGCCGCGGGCAGGCCGCTGTCGCGGAGCGCGGCGATGGCGGGTTCGGAGCCCTTGCGGGAGCCCTTGGCGACGTCGTCGCCGTATTGCTGGAGGATGCCCTGCGCCGTGGTCTGCGCGGCTCCGCGCTCGGGCAGGGCGACAAGACCCGCGACGAGCGCGAGAAGCCCGATGAGAAGGCGCATCATGCCCGCCGGTCTGCCTGGAGTTCAGGAGGTGGGACGAGGCGGCGCGGGGCCGCCTCGTCTTCGCGTCGCATCAGTAGTTGGACTTCAGCTGAACGCAGGTCTTCGTCTCGGTGTTGTACATGCCGCAGTTCAGGTCCTTCCAGTCGGACTCGAGTACGGCGGATTCCGGCAGGAAATCGGTCCAGGCGTCGCCGGGCACCGGCTCGGTCTGGCTGATGATGTCGAACTGGCCGTCCGCCCGGATCTCGCCGATCAGGACCGGCTTGGTCAGGTGGTGGTTCGGCAGCATCCTGGCGGTGCCGCCGGTCAGGTTCGGCACTTCGAGGCCGTACATCGCCTCACGCACCTTGTCGACTTCGGCGGAGCCGGCCTTCTCGACCGCCTTCACCCACATCTCGAAGCCGATGACATGCGCCTCCATCGGGTCGTTGGTGACGCGCTTCTCACCGGCATAGGCCTTCCAGGCCTTGATGAACTCGGCGTTGATCGGCGTGTCGGCGGACTGGAAGTAGTTCCAGGCGGCGAGATGGCCGACGAGGTTGGAGGTGTCGAGGCCCGAAAGCTCCTCCTCGCCGACCGAGAAGGCGACGACGGGGATGTCGTCGGCGGAGACGCCGGCCGCGGCCAGCTCCTTGTAGAAGCCGATATTGGCGTCGCCGTTGATCGTCGAGATCACGCCGACCTTCTTGCCGTCGGCGCCGAGCGCGACGACGTCGGCCACGATCTTGGACCAGTCGGAATGGCCGAAGGGCGTGTAGTTCACGAAGATGTCGCTCTCGGCGATGCCCTTGGACTTCAGGTAGGCCTCGAGGATGCGGTTCGTCGTGCGCGGATAGACGTAGTCGGTGCCGAGCAGGGCGAACTTCTCCACCCCGAGCTCCTCGAGGAAGTAGTCGGTGGCCGGGATCGCCTGCTGGTTCGGCGCGGCGCCGGTGTAGAAGACGTTCTTCGAGGACTCCTCGCCCTCATACTGCACCGGGTAGAAGAGGAGGCCGTTCAGCTCCTCGATCACCGGCAGCACGGACTTGCGGCTGACCGAGGTCCAGCAGCCGAACATGACGTCGACCTTCTCGACCGTCAGAAGCTCGCGCGCCTTCTCGGCGAAGAGCGGCCAGTCGGAGGCCGGGTCCACCACGACGGGGACGAGCTTCTGGCCGAGCAGACCGCCCTTGGCGTTCTGCTGCTCGATCAGCATCAGCATCGTGTCCTTGAGCGTGGTCTCCGAAATCGCCATCGTGCCGGACAGCGAATGGAGAACGCCGACCTTGATGTCGGCCGCCGCCGGGCTCGCGATCGCCAGCGCCAGCGCCGCGGAGGCGATGAATCGTTTGCTCATTCCCTGGGGTCCCTCTCTATTGGTCGGGCGCCGATGCTGCGGCGCCACATTTCTGACCATTTCGATGCGGCGCGTTGCTGTCTATCGCAAAATTCAGCATATGGTGCTGCGAATCTTGCACCGCTTGGGAGCGTGCACCGTGCGCCAGATGAAGATCTATTCCGCGATCGCCCTGATCGCCCGCGAAGGTTCGATCCGCAAGGCTGCGGAGTTCTTAACAATTTCGCCATCGGCGCTGAATCGCCAGCTCCTCGCGCTGGAGGATGAGCTTGGCGTTCAGCTGTTCGAACGGAGCGCGACGGGGGTCCGGCTCTCCGCTGCGGGAGAGGTCTACCACAAACATTTCCTCGAACAGATCGCCAGTTTTCGCCGCGCCCGCGAAGTGGTGGCCGCGATGGAGGGGCTCCGATTCGGGCGGGTGCGCCTCGTCGTCTCGTCCGACCTCGCCGCGGCCTTCGCGCCGGCGGAGATTGCGGCCTTCCAGACGGCGCATCCGGGGGTCTCCGTCGCGATCACCCGCGTCGCGCATGACCGCTTCGCCGCGCCGCTCGCCTCGGGGGAGGCGGACCTTGCATTGGTGGTCCAGCCGGTCTTCCAGGACGGCGCGGAGACGCTCGCCGCGGCCGAGGCGCCCTTGGTCGGGATCGTGCCCGCCGGCTCGGATCCGGGGCCGCTCCGGGCGGAGGATTTCCTCGCGCATGACCTGATCCTGCCGCCGGAGGGGACCGGGCTCCGCCTCCTCGTCGATCTCTTCTTCAAGCAGCGCCGGCTCGCGCCGCGGGCGACGCTGGAGACGGAAGACCCGGCGGCGCCGGCCGAGCTTGGCGGCCGCGCGACGCTGCAGCTCCGGCTGAGGGCGGACGTCTCGGAGGCGTGGCTCGCGCGCGCCGGCGCGGCGGCGCGGCCGATCCAGGGCGGGCCGCGGGCGCGAATCGCCCTCGCCCGCGCCGAGGGGCGCTCGTTGCCGGTCGCGGCCGCCCGGCTGGCGGCGCAGCTCGCGACGCGGCTTCAGGCGATGGAGTAGCGCGCGACCTCAGACCGCGAGGGAATAGCGCGCCGCCTCGCGGGCGTAGCCGTCGAAAGCCTGCGCGACGAGCCGCACCAGCGGTCGCCCCTCCGGCAGAACGACGAGGCGGCCGCCGCGGTACGCGACGAATTCGGGCCAGGTCAGCGCGGCGCGGAGGAGGTCGGCCTCCAGAATGCCTCGATGCGGCGCAAGCTCCGGCGCGTTCAGGTCGAGCGCGAAGTCGCAGAGAAGCTGGTTGATCGCCTTCTTGCGCGGAATGTCCTCTCCGGCGAAGGCGTGGCCCCTCGCCGTCGCCAGACGTCCCTCGCGGACGGCGCGCATCCAGTCCGCCGTCGCCGGGGCGTTCTGGGCGTAGCCTTGCGGAAATTCCGAGATCGCCGAGGCGCCGAGGCCGATCAGCACGCCCGCCGCATCGTCGGTGTAGCCCTGGAAGTTCCGCCGCAGCCGGCCGGCGGCCTGGGCCTGCGCCAGCCCGTCCTCCGGCAGCGCGAAATGATCGAAGCCGATCGGCCGGTAGCCGGCCCCGATCAGGATCTCCCGCGCGCCCTCGGCGAGCTCGAACCGGGCGCGCGGATCGGGCAGATCGTCCTCCCGGATCATCACCTGCCGGCGCGCGAGGTTCGGCGCATGGGCGTAGCCATAGAGCGCGATCCGGTCCGGGCGGAGCCAGAGGAGCCGCCGGATCGTGCGGCGAAGGCCGTCCGGGCGCTGCCCCGGCAGGCCGTAGACGAGATCGACGTTGAGGCTGCGGACGCCGGCGGCGCGGAGCGCCTGGGCCGTCTCCGCGGTCTGGCGGAAGCTCTGCTCGCGGCCGATGGCCTGCTGGATCGCCGGGTCGAAGTCCTGCACGCCGAGGCTCGCCCGGTTCATGCCGAGCGCGACCAGCGCGTCGATCCGCGCCTCGTCGATTTCGTTCGGGTCGATCTCGACCGAGATCTCGGCGTCGTCCTCGAAGCGGAAGCGCCGGCGGAGCGCCGCGGAAAGGCGCGCCATCAGTTCGGGCTTCAGGATCGTCGGGGTGCCGCCGCCGAGATGGAGCCGCGCCGCCGGCGCGACCCGCCCGATCGCGTCGCCGACCGTCTCGATCTCCCGCTCCAGCGCGTCGAGATAGGCGAGGATCGGCGCGTCGGTCAGCACGCCCTGCGTGCGGCAGGCGCAGAACCAGCAGAGCCGCCGGCAAAACGGGATGTGGATGTAGAGCGAGACCGGCGCGCCGGCTTCGCCTGCTGCGGCGAGCCACGCGGCGTTCGCCGCCGGGCCGACGGCGCCGGTGAAGTGCGGCGCGGCCGGGTAGCTCGTGTAACGGGGCGGGCGCGCATCGAAGAGCCCCGCCGCGGCAAGTTGCGCTGTCTCATCCATAGGCCTAGCTTCGTCATCCTTGAAGCCGTACGCCTTGATCGAGGTCAAGCTTGATGCCGCCGAAACTCGACGTTCCCCACGTGACGGCGCGCGTCGAATGCGGCGACTGCCCGATCCGCTATCGCGCCGTCTGCGCGCGATGCGACGATGGGGAGCTCGACCTTCTCAACCGGATCAAGACCTATGAGACCTATCCGGCTGGGAAGACCATTCTCTGGGCCGGCGAATCGATGCGCTTTCTCGGTTCGGTGGTGACCGGCGTCGCCACGCTCAGCCACACGCTGGAGGACGGGCGCCGGCAGATGGTGGGCCTTCTCCTGCCCTCCGACTTCGTCGGCAGGCCGGGGCGGAGCGCCTCCCCGTATGACGTGACGGCGGTCACCGACGTCACGCTCTGCCGTTTCAACCGGACCGAGTTCGAGAAGATCATCGGCGCCTCGCCGCGAATCGGCGGGCGGCTCCTCGAGATGACGATGGACGAGCTCGACGCGGCGCGGGACTGGATGCTGATCCTCGGCCGCAAGACGGCGCGAGAGAAGATCGCCAGCTTCCTCGCGATCCTCGCGCGGCGGCAGCTCGCGCTGTCGCCGGGGCGGAGCGCCGGCGCCGTCTCCTTCGAGCTGCCGATCACGCGGGAGGCGATCGCCGACTATCTCGGCCTCACGCTCGAGACGGTCAGCCGGCAGATGACCGCGCTCCGCAAGGACGGGGTGATCGAAGCGCCTTCGCTCCGCCGCATCGTCGCACCGGATTTCTCCGCCCTCCTCGCCGAGACCGGAGACGATGCGGACGGCGCCGCGCCGGCCTGAACCGGCGGCTCAGTAGAACAGGCTGACGCCGATTCCGATCAGGAAGAGGCCGCCGACCCAGCGGAGGCCGACCCGCACCGCGCGGTTGCCGTTCACCGTCTTGGCGAGCGAGCCGCCGATGAAGGCGACGATGCGATCGGAAGGAACCGCGGTCAGCGGCACGAGGATGCCGAGCACCAGCATCTGCATCCCCACATCGCCCTTCGAGGTTTCCACGAAGGGCGGAATGAACGCCATGAAGAAGAGGATCGTCTTCGGGTTCATCACCTCGACAAGCACGCCCTGCCAGATGATGCGCCCGTAGCTTCGTCGCTCGATCCGCTCGAGCCGGACATCACCCGGCTCGCCGGAATCGCGCTCGAGGATCATCTGGCCGCCGAGATAGACGAGATAGGCGGCGCCGGCGAAGGTGAGGATCCTGTAGGCCGCCTCGGACTGCTGGAAGACGGCCGCGAGGCCGAGCGCGGCGACCACCGCCAGCACCACGCCGCCAAGCCCAAGCCCGATGGCCGAGGCGAGGCCCGCGGCCCGGCTCTGCCCGACGCTGCGGGAGAGCACATAGAGCATGGACGGGCCCGGCGACGCGCTGAGCGCGAGGCCGGCCAGCGCCACGACCATCATCGTCTCCAGCGATGGCATGCGTATTCAGCTCCCGACGGCGTTCATCCGCTTCTCGAACGGGTTCTGCACCGGCCCCTTGTGGTCGGTCGTCGCCGCCCAGATGCGTTCGCCCCGGCGCTCCCGCAGGTAAGGAAAGTCACGCAGCAACATTCGTTCGAGATGCAACCCGGCCTTGAAGGGCTCGTACTTTGGCGGACTGTCCGCCGAAAGCAAGCTCGGAAACGGCCGGATGACCGTGTCGTAATTCGCCGCCACGAAGTAGGGCATCGAGAACCGTTCGGGGCTGAGGTTCAGCACCCGGTGCGGGGTGGAGCGGAAGGCGCCGTTGGTCCAGGCCTCCAGCATGTCGCCGATGTTGATGATGTAGCACTCGGCGCGCACCGGCACGTCGAGCCACTCGTCGTTCCGGTTCATCACCTGAAGGCCCGCCTGGCGCTGATGGAGAAGCGTCAGGCACTCGTAGTCGGTGTGGGCGCCCATGTTGACGCTCTTCACCTGGGTCGTCGCGCGGCTGCGGACGTAGTGCAGCAGGCGGAGCTGGGAGATCGGCTTCGTCATCTGCCGCGTCAGCTCGCCGTTCGGCAGGTCGAGATGCAGCTCCAGCGCCTGGCAGATCCGCCAGCCGACCTCGGAGACCGCGGCGTAATAGGCGCCGACCCGTTCGCGGAAGCCCTTCAGGCTCGGCCAGACATTCGGCCCGAGCAGGAGGTTGCCGGCCAGATAGTCGGGATCGTCATGCGGCAGGTCGAGCGCGAGGTCGAAGGCCTCGTAGTTCCGGTTCACCTCATCGGCGTAGTCGCCCTTCTCGGTGAAGGGGACGTAGCCGCGGTGGTTCAGGCTGTCGCCGATGTAGTAGCTGCGCTTCACCGGATCCGGCTGCGCGAAGAACTCCTCAGCGGCCTCGTAGGCGCTTCGGATCAGCGAGAGGGGCACGCCGTGATTGGCGATGTAGAAGAAGCCGACTTCTCGGGCGGCCGCGCCCATTTCATCCGCGGCGCGCCTGATGGCCACGCGGTCTCCGGACCCCAGCGGGCCCAGGTCGATCACCGGCAGGACGTCTGAGTTCGACATCGTCGCAACCCCCTCCGAAGCGCCCCACACACATAGTCGGCACGAACACCCCGAGCGGCGCGCGAAGGTTGCACCTCTCTCCTCGCCCCAGAAGTAATAAACTTTTCCGCGAGGTGAATGCACTATCTAAGAGAATTATTCTCAATTTTTAACAAAGCATTAGCGAAACGAAATTTTCTCCTGCGGATCAGGCTCTTAAGGCCGGGCGCCGCCCGTCCCAAAGCGAAAAATCCGTTGACGATCAACCGCCTGCGGCCCGTTTTGACGATAAGATAGGTTAACAAATCCGACGACTTCGGCCGGGGATTGTCTTCGCCCGCGCGAATCGCGGTAGGGTTGTAGAAAATCCCGGCCCGCCACGAAAGCGATTCGGCGTCGTCCGGGCGCCGGAATCCGACATGGCCCACGCCCCCCGGTTCAGCCTCCGGCGCTGGCCGCCTAACGCTGCCGGTCCTCGTCGCGAAGCGGGCTCCAGGTCCAGTCGAAACGGGCGAGGACGGCGGCCGCGTCGTCGTCGTTCTCCTCCCGGTGCCGGTGCGCGTGCCGGTAGGGGAGCGTCACCGGGCCGGGCGTGAAGCCTTCCGCCGAGAGGATCGCCTCGAAACGCTCGAGCGGCCCGTAGGCGAAGAGATGGTCGTGACGGTCCCGCACGATCAGCGCGCCCTCGGGCACGGAGCGCACCCATAGATCGAAGCGCGCGTCGGTCTCTATGAGCCGCGCGAAGCGGGTCAGGAACCCCTGCAGTTCGGCGGCGGCGAGTGGAGGACGTAGAGAAGGGTGAAAGGCCCCTCTGCGGCGGCCGTCAGGGCGCGCCAGGCGGCCTCCCGGGCCAAGGGCCCGCACGATATGATCCGCTCCCCACCGCCGATCAGCGGATCCCGCAGGAAATGCGCCGGCCAGGCGTGATCGGCGAAGCGCCCGTCCTCGCCGCTCGTGAGCACCTTTCGACGGTCACAGGCCGGATCGATCCGGCCCGCGCGCGCCTCCACCTTCAGCGCCCCGTTCAGCCCGGGGGCTGGCGGATCACGAGGTTGCGGATCTCCGTCATGTCTTCCATGGCGAAGAGGATGCCTTCGCGGCCGAGGCCGCTGTCCTTCACGCCGCCGTAGGGCATGTTGTCGACACGGTAGGACGGCACGTCGCCCACCACCACGCCGCCGACGTCGAGCTCGTCCCAGGCCTGCTGGATCTTGTAGAAGTCCCGCGTGAAGATGCCGGCCTGGAGGCCGAACTTCGAGTCGTTGACCATCGCCAGCGCCTCATCCCAGGTCGAGAACTTCTGGATCACCGCGGCGGGGCCGAAGGCCTCCTCGGTGCAGAGGTCCTGATCCGGCGGTACGTTCTCCATCAGCGTCGCCTCGAGCATCGCGCCCTCGCGGTGGCCGCCACAGAGGATCGTCCCGCCCGCCTTCTCGGCGGCCAGGATCCAGCCGTGGAGCCGCTTCGCCTCGCCCTCGGAGATCATCGGGCCGATGAAGGTCTTCCGGTCATGCGGGTTCCCGGCGATCAGCGTCCTGGTCTTGGCGACCAGCTTCGCCTTCATCGTCTCGTAGATGTCGGCGTGGACAAGGATGCGCTGCACGCCGATGCAGGACTGGCCGGACTGGTAGAAGGCGCCGAAAATGATGCGGTTCACCGCATCGTCGAGGTCCTTCGTGTCGGCGTCGACGACGACGGCCGCGTTGCCGCCAAGCTCAAGAACCACCTTCTTCTTGCCGCACTTGGCCTTCAGGTCCCAGCCGACGCCGGGCGAGCCGGTAAAGGAAAGGAGCTTCAGCCGCTCGTCCACGGTGAAGAGGTCCGCCCCGTCGCGCGAGCAGGGGAGGATGGAGAAGGCGCCCTTCGGCAGGTCCGTCTCCGCGAGGATCTCGCCGATGATGAGCGCGCCGAGCGGGGTGCGGGAGGCCGGCTTCATCACGAAGGGGCAACCGACCGCCAGCGCCGGAGCCACCTTGTGGGCGGCGAGGTTCAGCGGGAAGTTGAACGGCGAGATGAAGGAGCAGGGGCCGATCGGCACCCGCTTCCACATGCCCCGGTAGCCCTTGGCGCGCGGCGAGATGTCGAGCGCCTGAAGCTCCCCGTGCATCCGGGTCGCCTCTTCGGAGGCGATCTCGAACGTGTCGATCAGGCGGCCGACCTCGCCCTCGGCGTCGTTGATCGGCTTGCCGGCCTCGACGCAGAGCGAATAGGCCAGTTCCTCCCGCCGCTCCGTGAACCGCTTCACGCAGTGCTTCAGGATCGCCTTCCGCTCGAAGCTCGGCATCTTTGCCATCGCCGAGGCGGCCTCGACCGCCCCGGCGATGCCAGCGTCGATCGCCTTCGCGTCGGCGAGGGCGACGCGGGTCGCCACCTCGCCGGTGTACTTGTCGGTGACCTCCAGGTCCTCGTTCGCGAAGACGGCCTCGTTGTTGAGGTAATAGGGATAGCGCGGCTTCAGCTCCGCCATGTCTTCCTCCCGGCCCGGCTCAGAGCGCCGCGGACCGCTTCTTGATGTCGATGTTCAGGATCTGATCGTTGTCGGAATAGTCGACCGGGCAGTCGATCAGATGCACGCCGGGCGTGTTCAGCGCCTTGTCGAGGATGCCGGGCAGCTCGCCCGCCGAGCTCACCCGGTGGCCGATCGCGCCATAGCTTTCGGCGTATTTGACGAAGTCCGGGTTGCCGTACTGGAGGCCCCAGTCCTTGAAGCCCATGTTCGCCTGCTTCCAGCGGATCATGCCGTAGGAATTGTCGTTCAGGATCAGGACGGCGATGTTCATCTTGAGCCGGACGGCCGTCTCCAGCTCCTGGCTGTTCATCATGAAGCCGCCGTCGCCGCAGATCGCCAGCACCTTCCGGTCCGGATAGACGAGATGCGAGGCCATCGCCGAGGGGAGGCCCGCGCCCATCGTGGCGAGCGCGTTGTCGAGTAGCACCGTGTTGGGCATGCGCGCGCGATAGTTCCGCGCGAACCAGATCTTGTAGACGCCGTTGTCGAGGCAGATCATGCCGTCGTCCGGCATCGCCTCGCGGATCTTCGCCACCGCGTGCTGCGGGTAGATCGGGAAGCGCATGTCGTCGACGCCTTCGAGGATCTGGGCGTCGTGATGCGCCTTGATCTTCATCATGGCGGAGAAGTCCCAGCCGGCCTCCTCGCCCTTCTTCACGCCGTTCTTCAGCTCCCAGATCGCATTGCCGATGTCGCCGATCACCTCGACCTGCGGGAAGTAGACCGGGTCGACCTCCGCCGGGTTGTAGGAGACGTGGATCACCTCGGCGCCGCCGGGCTTCATGAAGAAGGGCGGCTTCTCGATCACGTCGTGGCCGACATTGATGATGAGGTCGGCCGCCTCGATGGCGCGGTGGACGAAATCGCCCGCCGAGAGCGCGGCGCAGCCCATGAAGAGCTCATGCCGCTCGTCGATCACGCCCTTGCCGAGCTGGGTGGTGACGAAGGGGATGCCGGTCTTCTCGACGAAGCGGGTCAGCATCTTCGAGGTCATCTTGCGGTTGCCGCCGGCGCCGATGACGAGGATCGGCGACTTCGACGCGTGGAGCTTCTCCAGCGCCTGGAAGATCGACTTCTCCTCCGGCACCGGGCGGCGCGCGGCGGCGCGGGGGATCGGCCGCTCGGCGGTCTTCTCCTCGGCGATGTCCTCCGGGAACTCGATATGGGTGGCGCCCGGCTTCTCCTGCTCGGCGATCCGGTAGGCCTCGCGGATGCGCGAAGGGATGTTGTCCCCCGCCACGATCTGCACCGCATACTTGGTGATCGGCTTCATCATCTCGACCACGTCGAGAATCTGGAAGCGGCCCTGCTTCGACTTCTTCACCGGCTTCTGGCCGGTGACCATCAGCATCGGCATGCCGCCGAGCTGGGCGTAGGCGGCGGAGGTGGTGAAGTTGGTCGCGCCCGGGCCGAGCGTCGAGACGCAGACGCCGGTCTTGCCCGTGAGCCGGCCGTAGACCGCCGCCATGAAGCCGGCGCCCTGCTCATGCCGGGTCAGGATCAGCTTGATCTTCTCGGAGCGGGAGAGACTGTCGAGGAAGTCGAGGTTCTCCTCGCCGGGGATGCCGAAGATATATTCGCACCCCTCCGCTTCGAGGCATTCGATGAAGAGGTCGGAAGCTTTCTTCATGATGGCGTTCCCCCAGATGCTTGTTTGTGGCGCATTCGCGCGAGGCGCGTCACCTTAGCGGATAATTCCCGTTTGCGTAGCCTTTCCTAGCCGGCATTCGCCCGATCCGTGCGCCCGGTCACAGGCGGTCAAACCGGCGGCGGCGCGCGGCGGAGGATCGGCCGTAGCGCCCAGACGCCGAAGGCGGGGCCGGCCGCCATCGCCATCAGCACCGCGGGCCAGCCGAAGGCGGCGGCGGCGATGGGGGTGAGCT